>CANDBF010000059.1 GCA_947382865.1 uncultured Clostridia bacterium | reverse complement strand
TCGAAGCCTATCGCGACGAGTTTTGCCGCGAGCTTTTCGGGAGCGACGTTGATGTCAACGTAATCTTTAAGCCATGAAATAGGAGCTAGCATATTTCGCCTCCTCAGTTGAATTGCTTTAAGAAACGCACGTCGTTTTCATAAAGCAGTTTGATGTTGGGAATGCCGTACTTTATCATCGCAATACGGTCAATTCCAAATCCGAATGCAAAGCCGCTGTAAACCTTGCTGTCAATGCCGCACATATCGAGCACCGCGGGATTTACGATACCCGCGCCGAGTATCTCGACCCAGCCCGTGCCCTTGCATATGCGGCAACCCTTGCCGTGGCACATCGAGCAGGTCACATCAACCTCGACGGACGGCTCCGTAAACGGGAAATAGGACGGGCGCAGGCGCACCTTAGTATCTTTTGAGAATATTTTCTGCGCAAAGGTCTGCAAACAGCCCTGCAAATCGCCCATAGTGATATGCTTGTCTATCGCAAGACCCTCGAACTGGTTGAATATTGGGCTATGCGACGCGTCGTCGTCGCTTCTGTACACCTTTCCGGGGACAACCACTCTGATAGGCGGCTTGGTAGTCGTCATAATACGCGCCTGCATAGCCGAGGTCTGCGTACGCAGAACTATATTGTCGTTCACGTAAAAAGTATCCTGCATATCGCGCGACGGATGGTCCTTGGGGATATTCAAAAGCTGGAAATTGAACAAATCGCTCTCGATTTCGGGACCCTCGTCGACGCTGAATCCCATTCCCGCAAATATTTCTATAAGCTCTTTCTTAATAAGCGTAAGCGGATGCAGAGTGCCTATCCTTTTGCCGCGAGGCGGCATAGTGACGTCGATTTCCTCCGCTTTGAGCTTGCGCTCCTCTTCCATACGGGAAAGAGTCTGCGTTTTTGCGGTGAGAGCCGCTTCTACCTCGCCTCTCATCTCGTTTACGAGCTTGCCCATCGCGGGTCTGTCCTCTTTGGGCACGTTCGCCATATCGCGCATAATAGCGGATATTTCGCCGCTTTTGCCGAGATACTTCACTCTTACGTCATTCAGACGAGCGGTATCGGAGGCATCTTCGATCATTCTGAGAGCGGCAAATTTAATGCCGTCCAACTTTTCTTTCATAATAAACTCCGAATTGTTCGCATATGCAAGCACGCGCATACACGTAATATAATCTATAAAAGAATAGCAATATATAACTCGGAAGTCAAGAAATTGCCTTAAAATGAAAAAAATAGCGACGTATATCTTTCCTCGGCGCAAAAATGCTCAATGTCATTATCTATGAAAACCCTATGATACAAGTATTCAAAATCCCGAACTTAACGGAATATGTTTTTTTATCCTTGAAATCGCACAACTATATTCCGTTATGTGCCGAATCCGAGTCGCTCGGGATTTTGACGGTTATATCGAGCGGTTTGTCTCCCAGCTTTATCTGCTCCACACCGCTTATCTTTGTAGCACCGAGATAAAGAGCTTTTTCATCCCCGCGCCTGATATGAAGCGAATTTTCCACTCCGTATGCGCTGAAAACGACGTCCGCGCTTTCTATCTGCCGCGGCAGATTGGGAGATATTCTCAACTTGCCGCCGGACGTGGAAATGCCGAAATTTACAGTATAGAACTTATATATAGGCTCATAAGTATTCTCATATTCAACCATTTTTGCAATACTTTTTCCGCGCTTTTTCCTGATATTGGGTGTGAAGTACAAGTTCATGAAATGTCTGGAACTCAACGCCGCGGCAAGCATAGTTATATCTCTCTTTTGATTTATAATGAAAAACGAACGGGACAAAAGATTGAGCTTGTTGACGTTCATATGCCCTGCCGAAGCGCTACGCATATATTTTTCAAGTCTGATTACGTACATAAATTCGTCCAGATTCTCTTTGTCGCTCGCCTCGCGCACAAGATTCAGAAACGCGTTTTTAGTAGCGGGCGATGCCTCGGAAAAAACCTCGAATTTATCCAGAATTTCAAGCGGCGTATAATATCTTGAAAAATCGTATTCCGAAATAAGTTTAACGGTTGCGAGAATATTCTTGATAAGCGACGCGAAGGAATCTATAACGTCGGCGTGCAATTTGCCAAAGTATTCCATTCTGTATCCCGCATTAACCGCGCATATGCTCAAAAAAAGTCTCGATTTGGCGAGCTTCTTATATTTTCCGCTCAGCAATACGGGATTATACACGTACTTGGCTGCAAGAGTATGCACTCGCGCAAGAGTATCCAGCTGTTTATAAACGTAGCTCAGCTTTTCGATCAAAACGCAGATAAAGGCAATGCGCATAGCCTCGATTTCGCAAAACGAGAGCGTTCTAAGCCTGTTTTGCGCGTCAAGGACGCACTTGACTCTGCTCTCGTCAAAGACGTAATCGGAATGCGCGAGGCAAAACCGAGCGATACTCACCGCTCGCGGTTCTCCGTTGACGGACGGGAGGGAATCTAGCTTTGTGAAATCGGTTTTAAGTAATGTTTTTATTTCATCCTCGAAATCGAAAAATTTCTCGAAAAAATCGCCGTATCTGCGCATTTTCAGCTTTCTTATAACGGATTTGATACTACTTGCATATTTTTTAATCTCGTTTTTGGAGCCTTCCTTGGGAAGCGGCAGTCCTTTTACGTATTCCTCGGCGGCAGTCGTAAAATAGAGTTCGTCATAAAAATCGTAAAATATCGGACGCACCTTAGGGCGCGTGAGAAAAAATATTATGACAAAAATCGCAACTATCGCTGCCGATACGACATATTCCATAATTACTTTTATTGCCAATTCTTTGATAAAATATATCAGCGGCGCGGGCTTGAAATTCTTGCTTTCTTTGAAAATACGTGATATAACGGTAATGCGAGTTAGCCGGACGGTCGCATGAAATATTTGAGGAAAGTCCGAGCATCACAGGGCAAGGGTGCCG
>CANDBF010000058.1 GCA_947382865.1 uncultured Clostridia bacterium | reverse complement strand
GAGCAAGCCCGAATTCGCTCTTGAATTCGCCGTACTTATTCAGCACCTCTTCGGATATCTTGGAATTGAAATTCACGTCGATGCTGGTCTCGACGCCTTTGAGCAAATCATTCTGAATATCCGCTTCGATATACAGAGCCATGCCCGCGAGCGCGCCGAGCTTGCCGAGGTCGAGTCCTACAACCTTGTTTACTATGCCGATAATATCCTCGGAAATGAGGCTTTGAAGAAGAGGAAGAATGCTTGCGACAAGAGAAAGGTCGCAAGGAATTTTGATTGTTTTAAGTCCGTCGCTCTTTTCTATGAGCGTGGAGTTGGAATTGCCGAGAAGGAAGTTTACGATAATATCCTCGACTGTCAGATTGACCAAATCGAGACCTATGAGATTTTTTATGAGACTGCCGATATCGTAGCCGAAAAGCTGATTGAAGACGATATTTGAAATATCCAGTCTGTCGAGCGCGTCGGTAAGACCCGCCGCGAACTTCGCCATGTCGATATTATCCGTCCATACTACGTGGACCGCTTCGTCCTTTTGACCCGCGGCGCGCTTTATCCCGCGCACGTCCGCGACGAGCTTGCCCTCATAATAGTAAAAGCCTGCGAGGAGCTTGCCCTCCCCGTTTGCCGTAAGACGCGACAGCTCGTCGGTATCCGCAGCGGCGGCTCCGAGCTGGTTCTTTTCAAACTGGCGCAGCTCTATAAGCATCTCGCTGTTGTCGCCGTTGCCGTTTTCCTTCGCCTTGATATCGATAGCCGCGGCGACGCGCATAACGAACAGACTTTCGTATCCGTCCTTGCCGAAGCCGAGGATAAACGATGTGTCGAAACTTATGTACCTGCTGTCGTTTTCCTTGGTGGCGGCGGCCAACGCGGCATCTTTGAGCATATTCCACGCCGTCTGTGAGCTTACAGTCTGCGATTCCGATACGCCGGGGTCATTCGGCTTGTCGGGATTCAGGTCCGGCAAGTCTGACGGATTGTTGGGTTGCGTCGGGTTGCAAGCCGCAAATACCGCGGTCATAATAACCACGAGCACCAGCAACAGGACTACCGACAGTCTTCTCTTTCTCATAATCTTCCTCCGAAACCTACGCACGCATACGCGTACACAGATATCATACGCTAAAATTATACCCCCGTATGACATATGTGTCAAGGGTCAATTTGGTTTCCCATTATATTCCAAAATCTTGCGGCGGTTGCGGTTTTCACCCACAAGCGGTTGTGTCCGCGGCGCCTTGTCGGAATACGTCGGGTCTCTTAGAGCGAAAATATTTTTTCGTTTCTTCGGACTTTGGCGCAAAATCGGAAACCTTCCGAAAAAAATACGAATAAGCGGCCGAAAATATTTGCAAAGCCAGATTTTACCATTACGTTAAAATGCAATTTCGATATTCTAATCGCATATTTTAATTTTCGATATGCCTATCCGCACGATTGACAGCGCGCTGTCCCGATGATATAATTCAAGCTATGCCGACAGCCTATCAGACCATTTCCCAAAGCGTTCAGGCACGTTACGTTCCCTCAAAAAGAATCTGGGAAATCGATTTTATACGCGGTTTTTGCGTATTTCTTATGATACTCGACCATCTGACGATTTTGCTCTCGGACTATTTCGCGCCCTCTTGGTACGGCTACGGCTATTACAGGCTGGGGCTGGGCGACGCGTTTTCGAGAGCCTGCTACTGGTGGACGCTTTCGGATTTGCGCACTGTCATACACAATATAGTGTTGCTGTTTTTCTTCGGGATTTCGGGCATATCCTGTACGCTATCGCGCTCCAACCGCAAGCGCGGAGCACAACTAATGATCGTAGCGATACTTTACTCTTTCTGCACGCTGTTTGCGCAGGAGGTTATGAATATCGGCGGCATAATCACCGTGTTCGGCGTGCTGAATTTCCTTGCGGTCTGCATGCTGCTTTACGCCCTTATAGCTTGGGCTTGCAAAAACGATTCCTATGCGATATCGCGCATAGCCGTCGGCATAATCGGGATAACGCTGATACTGTATTTCTGCTTCACTCCGCCCGCAAACACCCCGAAAATATTTGCGATAGTGTTTCCTCCGCACGATTTCAGAGGCAATCCCTCTCTGTTTTACACCCAGGCGGAGTTTTCGCCTGGCGACCTCTTCACGCTGGTGCCCTACTTGGCTTATTACTTTGTCGGCGTAGCCGTCGCCCCGCTGCTATACGGCAAACGCAGGTCGTTGCTCCCCAAGCTGGACGGCAAATGGAGCGCGCCTATGAGATTTATAGGAAGACACGCGCTTATCGTATACGTTTTGCACGTCGCGCTGATGGCGCTTCTGCTTGCGGCAATCTCCTATCTATTTATAACCCCCGGCAGGTTTGGAATATAAAATAATCGATTAGAATGTCGAAAATCGACAATTTTGTTTCAAGTCCGCTTTTTGCGATATCCGACTTTATACTTCTTAAACAGACATATTTTGCATAACGGCAAAACGCTTGCGAATACGTTTTACGCTCTGTCGGAAAATAAAAAACAGCCGTAAAAAACGGCTGTTTTTGTAGAATTATGAAATAAAACGGATTATTTGTGTTTGGGAACGAATTGCGCAAGCTGGAGCTGCATACGCCTGCCCTCCGCCTCTCTTTTCGCCGCGTCCACCTGTTTGAGTATACGCCTCGAAAGCCTGTCCACCGCCTTGACTCCGCTCACGGTTATTGGCAGGAGACCGTCGGAATATACGGTTATTGTCCCGAAGTTGAACAGGCGCTGCAAAAGGCGCTGCTTGGTTTCGATATTCACGATTTTGCTTAAAGGAATCGTATCGTTTACGACGGATAAAAAGCCCTTTCGCACCGCCAGCTTATCCTCAGTCACGATAAGTTCCTTGGCGTAAATGGATATAGCGCGCAAAATCAAGCCGACGAGCACGAATCCCGCCGCGCCCACAAGCACCCACTTCATAATATCGTCCGTAAACCATATAACGGATTCATGCTTGAAAACCAATTTTTCTATCTGCGCGTTGAAGCCCCACAAAACGCCTATAATTCCGCCAAGAATAACTGCCACGAGCAAATTGCGCAGATATACCGCGCTTGAAAAATACGCTTTGGCAATAATTCTGTCCGTTTTGGAGTATCTTCTTTCTAGGGTTTTCATATTCTGCAAACCTCTCGCGCGCATTGCGCGTTTATATGTTTCGTTAAAATCCGCCTGATTGCGGACGCACACTACTATGGGTGTACGTCGGGTACTCTAAAAGAAATACCCCCTCTTTCCCTTCGGCTCCCACCACTCGAATTAGGAACGTACACTATTTAACGTTCCGTCGCTCGCGGGGGAGACA
>CANDBF010000057.1 GCA_947382865.1 uncultured Clostridia bacterium | reverse complement strand
ATAGGGCTTGTGCAGCAGGATGTGTTTTTGTTCAACGGCACGATAAAGGAAAATATTGCCTACGGAGATTTCGAGGCTTCGGACGAGCAGATATACGAAGCGGCTAAAAAAGCCAATATACACGATTATATCATGCAGCTTCCCGACGGCTACGACACTCAAGTGGGCGAGCGCGGCGTGAAGCTGTCCGGAGGTCAGAAGCAAAGGGTATCCATTGCCCGCGCGTTCCTCAAAAATCCTCCGATACTTATACTCGACGAGGCGACATCCGCGCTTGACAACGCCACTGAAATGCTGATACAGGACGCGCTTTATAAGCTGTCGGAGGGCAGGACTACCATTGTTGTGGCGCACCGTCTGTCCACCGTCAAGAATGCGGACGAGATAATCGTCGTCACAAAAAACGGCATAGAAGAGCGCGGCTCGCACGAGCAGCTTATTCAAAAGGGCGGCATATACAAAACGCTGTACGACTATCAGTTTAAAAATGCGTGAGGTCTCGCCGCGCCGTAATACGTAATAATAGTTTATAAAAGTCGGAAAACCCAATATGAATATGTAGCGCAGATTGAGGCGTTTCGGGCGTTATTCGATTTCGGCGGACAGTATTATGGTATACGTGTGTTCCGCCGTTTTTCTGTTTGAACCGGTCTCGGATATCGTGCGGACTTTGCCCGTCAATGTCAACCCGCGCTTTATAGCTTCTTCCTGTAGCATATAGTATATTTGACCGCCGTATATAAGGTGTCCCGAGTATTTCATCGTAAAGGATTTTTTCCAGGTCACGTTTTCGACCGTTCCGCCGAAGCCGTCTCCGTTTTTCGCGGACAGAATAGGGATACATATGCGATAACCGCCGCCCGTCTTTTCCGCCGCGCAGGCGGGAAGCAGACTGGGCGTTGGCGAAGCGGCCTCGTCGGAGGATTTACCGATGGGGAAAAGATTGCGGTATTCCAAAAAGAACGTGTGGACGACGTCTATCGTACAGCCTGCTTTGATTGCGCTTATATAGGTGTCGCGGGAATTTAAATACTGTCGCAGCGGATTGCCGTCGGTCAGTGTATACGTCTTGCAGAAGCATTGCAGCGCGCCTTCCTCCTCAACGGAGAATTGCGGCTTACCGACGTTCAATTCTATATCGAGCAGAGCAATGGCGTCGTCTATCGTTTTCCGCAGTCCGACAAGGTCTTCGAATTTCCGTTTAAGGTCTATTTCGCCCGTGAAGTATCCGGCTATTTCTCTTTGCGAAAATTGCGAGAGCTTGAGCTTTTCGGCGGTCTGGATTTTCACAATGTCTTCTATGGAGTACTCGCGATAATCGTTTTGCTGCGAACGTTCTGGACTGATAACTTCCGTATCCTCGTAGTGTTTGAGGATACGCGGCGTGATACCGAGGAACGCCGCAACGTCGTTTACGCGAAATTTTTCGCTTGAATTTTTAAGCTTGTCTTCATCCAAATAATTCATATCGTTTGACCTGTACATAGATGTATAAGTTAGAATATGCTCATAATACGGCAAAAGGCGGAAAAAAGCAAGCCGTTTGCCCTATAAAAAAGTTTTCAGCCCCCGCGGGGGCTGTGCGTTTTCCTACGGAAACCGCACACGGGAGGTTTTTATGGTTAAAAACGGGAAAGTATTGACGGGCGTACTCTTTGTGAGTTTCGTCCTGCTCTGTGCGATTGCAATCGTTATGAGCGCGTCTGCAACCGTCCGTATCGCGTCGGCAAACGTGACCAGCTCGAGTTCGATTACCGTTACGTCGGCAAACATAACCGACAAAAACGTTGCCGAAGCTCTCATAACGCAGCTCGGCGGCGTCGACGCGTTGAAGAGCCTGGGCGACGGAGTGAAAACGGCGGATAATTTCTACGAGGCAAGGCCTGTGCAATTCAGCGGTTCTGCCGGTCAAGAAGTCACCTTCAACATAATGTACGTCAGCAAGGCGGCTTATACGGCAAACGGGACGAAAGCGGGAGATATCGTCGTCACGCTTTGGGATGCGTACGATACTTTGACTTCCGAATGGAACAAGGTCGGCGGCGGCTCTAATTCGGAGGATTATTATCCGACGATGATGTATTCGTCCAGCTATATACGCAGCATACTTGTCGGCACGCCTTATATTACGGAGACGAGCGCGGAAGCTCTCTACGGCGAGGGAGTTATAAATGATAAATTCCAACATTTTTCGCAAGACGGATACGTTTACGATTATCTTGCAACGCCTGCGAATATGGCTTGGCAGGAAACGTTATCCTGGGCGCAAACAGGATACACAGGATACAATCTCGCCAACGACGCTTGGGGAACTCCGAGCAACGGCGCCGGCAGTGAAGTCGGGTTGGAATCGAAAGACGGATATGCGGATTGGAAAAACGACAGAATATGGCTGCCCGCCCTGGCGGAAACGGGCGACGCAAACAAAGCCGGTTTATGGAAGACCAACCGCACGCAAAGAATAAACTTGGAGAATACGTCTTGGCTCCGCTCCGGCGCACGTTCAAGGGCAGGTTATACAAGACTATTGAATAAAAGCGATGAGAGCGAAGACAATACGGTTATAACTGAAAACCGCGTTCGTCCCGCGATACACCTCAATCTTACAAAGCTGGCAAAGGCGGCGGGAATCAGCTTCGCGCCCGAAATATATTGGGGCGTAGTAAATGACGGCACGCTGGTCATAAGCGGAAGCGAAAGCGACGTCGCCGCCGCGCCCGCGGACAAGAAGGGCAGCTTTGCTGTGGACGAGGAGCTTTACTCCGCTCCCTGGTACGATTTCAGCTTCTACATCAATACAGTGCAAGTTAAAGATGGAGTTGCTCCCGTTTCCACAGAATCGTGGTTTTTTGATTTTAATAATGCAACTTCATTTGACCTCTCTGCGCTCGATACCTCGAACGTCACAAATATGAGGCAAATGTTTGCACGTTGCTTTGCAGTGGAGACGCTCGATTTGTCCGGTTTTGATACCTCGAACGTTACGAATATGGTCGAGACATTTTTTGCGTGTACTGAACTTAAGTCGGTTGACTTATCCTCGTTCGATACTTCTGCCGTTACCAATATGACGAGTATGTTTACAGAGTGCTACTCGTTGAAAACGCTTGACCTGTCCAATTTTGATATCTCTTCGCTCATGTCGGACGAGTTCGAGGATATAACTCCTATTTTTCCGGAGGCAGTCGAGACGGTCATATTGCCGCAGACAATCGGGGAAATTGAGTTGCCTTTGCCCGCGGATTATTTAATCGGAAATTCAATCGTCAAGAGCGTGACGAAAGAGGACGCGGGCAAAATGCTAAAAAGACATTCGAGCAGAGACCATGTTTTCGGTGATTTGATTGCGGAGGTTCCCGCGTCATGCACGCAGACGGGCACGAAAGCCCATAAGGATTGCTCGGTGTGCGGCAAGCACTTCGACAGTGCAAATGCGGAAATAACGTATCTGACTATTGCGATAGACCGATCCGCTCATTCCTGGGACGAATGGAGGCAAAGTAAAGCCGCAACCTGTACGGAAAAGGGAGAGGAAACGCGCGTGTGCACTTTAAATCACGAGCATAAGCAGACAAGACCGACGGATGAAAAGGGACACGTTTGGGGCAGTAACGCCGTGCGCGTGGAGTCCTCCTGCACGGAGGCAGGCTCTCTTACGTATACCTGCACGTCGTGCGGAGCGGCCGACGTCCAAGCGTTGCCTGCGCTCGGGCATCATCCCGTGCAGCATGACGCAAAGCCTGCGACCTGCACGCAAAAAGGTTGGGAGGCGTACGAAACCTGCACCCGTTGCGACCATACCACTTATGAAGAAATTTCCGCACTCGGGCACAATCCCGTGCAGCATGACGCAAAGCCTGCGACCTGTACGCAAAAAGGTTGGGAGGCGTACGAAACCTGTACGCGCTGCGACCATACCACTTATGAAGAAACTTCCGCACTCGGACACAATCCCGTGCAGCATGACGCAAAACCTGCGACCTGCACGCAAACAGGTTGGGAGGCGTACGAAACCTGTACGCGCTGCG
>CANDBF010000056.1 GCA_947382865.1 uncultured Clostridia bacterium | reverse complement strand
CGGTAATCGCGCTCGCGGAGCAAATCGCGGAACGCGCCGACAAGATACATCAAGGCTTGGTCAGTCCGTATGAGGACAATATGCTGAAAATCACGTCGGACGGTAAAAAGCTCGCGTTGGATCCGCGCTGTTTCGTACCCGAATCGGAGGACGAAGAAGGCAGCAAGCTCAACGTGGCTTCGGAGTACATACACGAGATATGGGAGCGCACGTTGGACTTTAATGGAGCGCAGATAGTATTTTGCGATTTGTCCACGCCGAAGAAACGGTTTGAGGACTATGAATACGGCACGGACTTCGACGCTTACAACGACTTGAAATATAAGCTCGTACAGCGCGGTATTCCCAAAGACGATATAGCGTTTATTCACGACGCTAATACCGAAGAAGAAAAGCAAGACCTGTTCGATAAAGTCAACAGCGGTGCAATCAGAATACTCATCGGCAGTACGGAAAAATGCGGCGCGGGAACGAACGTGCAAAAGCGGCTTGTGGCGTTACACCATTTGGACACGCCGTACAGACCGAGCGATTTGGAACAGCGCGAGGGCAGAATTATCCGGCAAGGCAACGAAAACAAAAAGGTAGATATTTATACCTACGTTACCGAGCGCACGTTCGACAGTTATTCCTATCAGATACTTGAAAATAAGCAAAAGTTCATATCGCAAATCAACAAGGGCGATTTGACCGTGCGCGAAGCGGAGGACATAGACGAAACCACTTTGAGCTATGCAGAGATAAAAGCGATCACGGCGGCGAACCCGAAGATAAAGCGCAAAATGGAGGTTGACGCCGAGATAGCAAGACTTCGCGTTTTGGAGGGGCAGTATAAAAAGAATCTATACGAATTGCAGGACAAAATTCGCAAAGATTTCCCCGAAGATATACGCAAGCAGGAGTTGTTAATAGAGCGTGTAACGCTTGATTTAATGCACCTGCAATCAAGCAAACCCGAAAATCCCGAAGCGTTTGAGATAAGCGTAAACGGTACGGTTTATACGGACAAGAAAGAGGGCGGGAAAGCTCTCACGGAAGCGTTGTATAAAAGCAAGCCCGAAACGGCAGTAGCGGAATATCGCGGCTTCAAAATAAGTATGAACCCCATAACCATACTCACGGCAACCGAGCGCGAAATAACGCTTACGGCGAACGGACAGTACACTTTGTCGATAGGCGAAAGTGCAAGCGGCAATCTGACACGCTTGGAAAACTTTATAGAGGATTTCCCGAAGCGTAAAGAGCGGCTTGAAAACAGGCTGAAACAGTTAAAAGACGATTTGGAGATTGCCAAAGAGCAAGTGGAAAAACCGTTTGAACACAAGGAGCATTTGCTTGAACTTTTGAGCGAGCAAACGGAATTGAACGCCGAGCTTGACTTGGACAAAAAGGACGAGGTTATAGCGGGCGACGATGAAGAAACGGACGACGATAATTACAGAGCGTTGCCCACGCAAAAGAACAATAAGGAGGACAATGACATCATAGACAAGGAAGATAAGACCGCGTTAATGCAGGTGGAGACACTTCCTGATTATTCCGTCGTCGCAAAAGATATGCACGAACACGGATATTTTTGGGACGGAATGTTGCCTATGCGAAAAGTCGCGGCAAAGCGGGCATTCGAGCGCGGAGTGCAAGTTTACATACTCGGAAAAGACGATACCGAAAGAGAAGCGGAGGTTATCACCGATTTCGAGGACGGACTGTTATTCGGCGTGGAAAAGCCCGTATGGAAAATGTATTTGGAATCTGAACACAGCAGAGCGTATATGGCGGCGCGTTCGCAGTTTGCGGAAGCTGCGGGAGTCGTTGCGTCGGGCGAGATGGATTCAATTGACGAGCGGTTCACGATAGACTTTATCGAAACGAACTATGAAGAACGCGCAGATTTGGACGATTATCTTGCGGAAAAGCCGAATCCTACGGCAGAAGCGATGAAAGCATTTATGCCGCAACTTATGGACGAATACACCGAACGCATTTGGCGCGACGAGCTGAAATACTACGGTTGGGAAAAGGACTCGGTAAAACGCGCTATCGGAAATCACATCGAAAACGCGGAATTGAAAGTGGTGGCGCAGGAAATGACGAAGATTACGTTCGACGCCGAAAAGGAGCTGAACATTATATTGGGCGGCAAGACCGAACAGGAAATCGAGGATATGAACTTGCCCGCGTTCGGCGACGAGCTGACCGTGCTTGATAAACAGCCGCCATATATGATACACGATAGTAGTGTTGTACATAGGTATATGGACGGAGTGTTATTGCTTCGCAACGATACTACGGGGAACAGTTGGTACGTCATAAACGACACATCGGCAAAAAGCAAAGACGGGAGTTATATCGACAAGGGCGATAAAACAGACGTGATGACCGTGCTTGCATATAACGGTCTTTACGACGGGAATCCGATGCGAGAGTTTTATTCGGAAGAAGAAGCGAGAGCGTACTATGCCGAAAAGGTAAAAGCAATCCGCGATGTAAGAATACAATCGTCAAAGAACAATCCGCTTATTGTCGGCGACGGCTCGGAGCGCGACAAAATCTTTGCGATTTTGGAAGATTATTGCGCCGGGTCGGAACGAATTTACGGCGGCACGACGGACTTAATCGACGTGCAAACATTAGCAAAAAACGCAAATTGCCCAGTCGAGAACGTAAAGGAGCTTATGGCAAGCTACGGCGCGAGGATAGAGGGCGACAATATATGGCTGAACGACAGACTGCAAACGGAGCGGCGTGTTATCGCAAACAGACCTAATTTTTCGGAGTTCGTATCTCAACTTCGCAGTGAGTATTTTGCAAGAGCGGAAGCGGAGCGGCTTGCAAAGTCGGTATATTTGCAAACGGCGAAGTATGCCCACGCGCATAACGAAATGTCCAATTATCGTGAATCGCACAGGACGAATATGGAGTGCAAATTCGCAATCAACGGAGCGGTGAACGGCAATTACGACGGTATGCGTTTACAGAGTGGTTTCGAGGACGCGCTCATAGACAAATACGGTATGGAGCGCGTGGCGTTTATCGTAGCGACCACCATAAACGAACACGAGTGGGACGGGCGTTACAGTCGAGATAACAAAGAATGGGCGAGAACGATTCCTATGTCGGAAAGCGAGGACGAACGCCGCGATTGCTGTTTAAGCGTTCACCCCGCGATATTGGACGGTTTTGCGGATAGAATACGCGATAGGCAAGTGATTCTATACACGACCGTCCAAGAAGAAAACGAGGACAGTCTACCCGTTTTCAATGCCTACGCATTAAACAAGAAAAGCGGCGAAGTCGTTTATCTGGAAGGAGATTACGACTCGGATATAGCTTTGCAAGCTACGGTGGATTATAATGCGGCAACCGTCAATGAATATAAAGGTTATTCGTTCAAGCGCATCGAGCCGCAAGAGCTTTATAAAATCAGCGAAAGAATCAAGGCAAAAAAACAAGAAAAGGAGAAAGAAATGGCACAGGACAAATACAAAAACTTTACCGCACGGGGCGATAAGGTATTAAGCATTGTAAAAGATAGGGACGACAGGAATATCGCTATTATACAGCGCAAAAACGATTTTGTTGTCGCGGCGCGTTACGACACGACGGACGGAACGTGGGGACAGGGTACATACGATTTCAAAACGCTTGAAGCCGCCGAGCAGTACAGAACGGAAAAATACAGCTTCGAGAATACGAGCGACACCGTAGATAAGAAATGGCTTACTTGCAAAGTCAGTCCCGAAGCTCTGATAAAGAAGTATCAGTTCAATTCGCGCTTTATGATGCCGAAAGGCAGCGGATACGAGGGGTATGCGTACAGCATTTTCAACGACCGCATCAAAGAGGGAACTATCACTACGGACTTGAAAAGCGATACCCGCGAACGTGCGCTTGTTATCCGTATTCCGGACAATCAGAACGTGGAGTTAAGAAGCGGCGAGAAAACGGTTGAAATCGAACCACATGAGTTTGTCAGCTTGGTAAACGAAACTACGTCGGAAAAGTACGAGCGCGAGCAGAGATATACCGTCGGATTCCCGCACGAAGCGTTTATCAAGGAATACGAAAATTCAATGCTTTTGGCAATGCCCAACGATACCAAGTATAAAGAGTATGTGTATTATCTTCCCCAATCGGTTATTACTGAGGACAAATACAGCGACGACGGAACGCTTATCGCCAATATCGGAGAGAGCTTCAAAATAACCCTGCGAAAAGGCGAGGAGCGCGTAGAGCTTTCGGCAAAGGAATACGCGGAACTTGTGGGCGACAAGAAAGCGGACAAGTACGGCAGAGATGATTCCGAGATGAACGAATACCTCGAGCAGCAAAGCGAGGACGATAAGAAATGGAGTACGATTGCGGTAAGCGAAAATGCCGTGATCGCCAACTACGAAAACAGCACGCTGTTCAAAATGCCGAAGGGCGAGTACGCGGGATATGTTTACTACATTCCGAGCGGAATGGTCAGAAAGGACGAAAACGGATTGAGCTTGCGTATTCCCGAAGATTTTACCGCGCACTTGAAAGACGGGGACGAAAAGAAAGATTTGTCGGCGCAGGAGTTTATCGCTGCAATCGAGGGCAAGACGGACGAGGACTACGAAAGCGTTTACCGTGCGCCGAGCGAGGAAGCAAA
>CANDBF010000055.1 GCA_947382865.1 uncultured Clostridia bacterium | reverse complement strand
ATAAGAAAACCAACAGATTACAAGGATTTTATCCTACCAAATGTCCACCACGCCGTGACTTAATTAAAATGACCAAGAGCTGCATCATTAATGGTGCGATTGAGTATATCCCGCGCAAAACGAAAGAGGGACGGCCATTGACCGTGCGTGTACCACTCAACGATACGGCATTGGAAATCGTGGAGCGATACAAGCAATGTGAAGGAGATAAATTGTTGCCGTTCATATCGGAACAGAAATACAACGTATCCATCAAACGGATTTTCAAAGCTGCCGGATTGAAGCGGTTGGTTACTGTTATCAACCCAACGACACGCGAAGAAGAGAAAAAGGTGCTGTATGAGATTGCATCATCGCACCTCGCCCGCCGTACTTTTGTAGGGAACCTGTACAAGCAGGTGAAAGACCCGAATCTTGTCGGAGCATTGAGCGGTCATAAAGAGGGCAGCCGTGCGTTCGCACGTTACCGCGAAATCGACGAAGAGATGAAGAAAGAGTTGGTAAATTTGTTGTCGTAGGGGCAATTTCATTGAAAATGCGACACAAAGAATCGTCCGAGGCGCATTCTGTAAGACAAGATTTGATAAAATGCGCATGAATATCGCTTGTGGTTTCCGCAAAATAGGGAAACTTTTTCAAATTATTTCCGTTGTTTAAGGAAACCTTAATATATTTGCACTGTAAAACGGAGACCAGATTATGAGAAAGGATACCATTAAGTCGTTGATAGCACTAAAACAGCACGAGATGCCGTTCGATGTTATTCATCGGGACAAGGAGCTGCCGATAAACCGCAAGAAAATAATCACCATATCTGGTGTGCGCAGATGCGGCAAGTCCACTTTGATGATGATAGCGATTAATGCGCTGATTGAAATCGGAGTGCCGGTTCAGAATATCCTGTGGATAGGATTCGACGACGAGCGTTTGAAGAGGATGACCTCCGATGATCTTGACGAGGTGATTGCCGCCTATATGGAAATGTATCCTGACGTGCCCATAAAAGACGTGCATATGTTCTTTGATGAAATACAGATTATCGAAGGTTGGGAGTATTTCGTTTTGCGGGTATATAAAAATTATTGCAAGAACATCTATATATGCGGAAGCAATGCTACGATGTTGTCTACGGAATTGGGAACGGCTTTGCGAGGTTATCCGCTCGAATATAAAACATATCCGCTTTCGTTTAACGAATACTGCCGTTTCAAAGGAGTCGATACGGACAGTTACCTCGAACAGGATAAAGCGAAAGTCAGAAATGCTTTTGCCGAATACAATCATACAAGTGCATTTCCGGAAGTGGTATTGACCGTGTCGGAGAGTGAGAAATTACAGCTCTTGAACGGTTATTTCGACACTATGCTGCTGAAAGACGTTGCCGAACACTACGGAATTGCAAATCTGCCGGTTCTCCGATACTTTGTCAGACGTATAATGGCGAATCTGACCAAACCGACCTCGATATTGTCAATATACAACGACATCAAATCTCAGGGTTTGCGAATAAGCAAAGACGAACTTTACCGATGGGCCGATTATGTGTGCGATGTTTTTATGTTTATCCGCATACCCAAATATGAACGCTCTTTGGCAAAGGAACAGAAGTCCCTGAAAAAATATTACTGTATCGACAACGGATTGCGCAGCGCAGTGCTGCTCCCGCAGAGTGACGACAACGGCAAGCTGCTGGAAAACGCCGTATTCCTGCAGCTGAACCGCAATCTTGGTCCGGCTGACCGTATTTTTTATTTTCAGGAGTCCGCCGAGTGCGACTTCGTAGTTCAGCGAAATGAACGTGTCGATGAACTGATACAGGTTACGTGGGATATGTCGGACAACAATACAAGAGAGCGGGAAATCAATGGTCTGTTGGAAGCGTCGAGAGCAACCGGATGCGATAAACTGACAATAATAACGATTGACGAAGAGAGTGCTTTCGAGATAAACGGCAAGACAATCTATGTTATGCCGGCTTGGAAATGGGCACTTGGAAGGTATTGATAATAAATATGGCACGCAAGTAGTTCGAGCGATTCAGGCTGGAGATACGGTTGTGGATGGATAGCCATCCCGACGAGTACGATGCTTTCGTGGAGGAGATGAACGGCAAATCCTTCACGGGGATTCAGCGTATCTATATGCTGGCTATGCGTCTGGCTCCGCAGTTGATGGCGAAAACCAAGGAGCAGATTCACGGCGACTTGAACCGCACAGAACCCGACGGCACCATTTTTACCGCCGATGATACGCTTGCCCAACAATTGGTCTCGGAGTTCCGCAACACGGAAAAATACTCCCTCGTACCGGCGGTTCTGTCGTGGCTCTATTACGGCCGCTGCTACGAAACGATGGCCGAACGGCTCGAAGGGTTGATTGAGGAGAGCGAAAACAGAGTTCACAAATGGCTTTGCGGCTTCATGATAAAGTTCGTCATCCGCGGCAGTATCCGTAACAAGATGCGCACCCGCGAGGATTGGGAATGTTACCGTCGCGAACGTACTATGTCGCCGCTCAATGCAGCCAAAAGACAAAGAGATACAGTCGCCCTGCCAGACACAGAGGACAGGCATCCGGCAGTCCGACGACCGCACCCTTTCCGCCCTTATACTTGCAGACGACAAACAGCGTATCATTGAGAAGATACACACCCGGCTGGTGGGCAAATCCACCCAGCGCGATATTGAGATGATGAAGGTCGCGCTCGAAGAGGCGGGCATAACGATGAACTGCTCCGTGCGCACCTTTCGCGATGCACTGCAAGCCGAATTTCCCGAATATGCGATAGTCCTCGAACGTGGTATTCAGCGCTGCTACAAATTCCTGCTGGATACGAATGCGCGCACTGGCAAGCTGCAAAAGGATATTGGGGAAGACCGCATCCTTATCGACGAAATCATCCGCTACTTTACCGATGCCGAGTAGCCGTTAAATCCTTTTCGCAAAAATTCGAGTACGATTAATACGGTTTTGAATACGCCGTACTAATCGTATCGCAATCCTTTGAATTTCAGCGAAAATTCGCTATACTTTTGTGCCATCGCCCAAATCGGGGCGGTGGCTTTTTCGTTTGTAATGCTGCCACGGCGAAACAGTCCAACTACCGGCAGCTAATGTAAAAATTATGACGAATTTAATGTCGATACTTTCGACGGAAGCCGCCAACATCAAGTTGGAGGTTACAGGCGAAGACCTCCGCCAATTTTCGGAGGAGTTGATTCGCCGTGCGGTCGGCGAAGTCGCCGACGCAATGACGGCTTTGCAGGGCAACGACCTGCTGACCAAAGAGAAGGTCAAGAGTATGTGCGGCGTGTGCGATGCTACGCTGTGGCACTGGGACAAGCGCAACTATCTCAAACCGCTGCGTGTGGGTGCGAAGGTGATGTACCGCAATGCCGATGTGTGCATGATTCTCGGAGTACGGACCCCAAAATCGGGCGGCAATGACAAAGAGTGAGTATGTGCGCGTAGGTACGACCTACTACAAGATGGTGAACCAGCCGCAGCTTCGGGGCGGGTCGGTACGCAAACGCATTCCGTGGAGCGTCGAGACGCTTCGTCAGGATCACGGCAAGAACTTCATTGTCGACATTCCGAAATACGACGGCTTCTGCACCGTGCCGAGCCACAAGGACTACCGCGAGGAGATAGACAACTTTCTCAACCGCCGCGAGGATACCGAGCGTCTGAAAAATCTCAGCACTGCGCTTACCTACAAGGTCGAGGCAAAGGGCAAGGACCGTTACGAAGTGCCATTCTATACGAAGTTCGTCCTCTGTTCCAACAACGAACGCAACCCCGTTTTGATTGACGCCGAGGAGACCCGTTTCTGGGTTCGGAAGGTGAGCCGTTTGGAGTCCGACGACACGCAGTTTCTGTACAAACTCAAAGCGGAAATTCCTGCATTTCTCTTTTGGCTGTCCAATCGACAGCTATCCACGGAGCAGGAGAACCGCATGTGGTTCCGCCCGTCGTTTATCCATACGGCCGCCCTCGACAAGATTATCCGCAACAACCGCAGCCGCGTGGAGATTGACATGTGCGAGCAGATACTGGAAGTGATGAACGAACAGAACATCGGTGAGTTCAGCTTCTGCATCAACGACCTGCTGCCCCTTTGGGAGAACACGCGGCACAAGGTCGAGCGCTATCAGGTGCGCGTCGTGGTACAGGATTTCTGGAAGCTCACGCCCGCCCCGAACGCATACACTTACGTTACCTACGAGACAGCCTACCTGCCCCAGCTGACCTACAAAGCCGCCAAATGGACAGGACGCTACTATAAGGTAACACGTGCATTTTTGGAAACCCTCTGTTGATTTGTTTAGATGTTGGATATAAGGGAAAAGATAAACAAAATCAACTTGATACGGTTCAACAACACTCAACTGTCCGCAACACCCAGCCCGACGGTGCATTTCAACCGATTCTCTCTTTTGGCTGGCACGCTGTTGAACGAAAAGGATGTTGCACAACGCTGTGCAAGTGAACATTGCGCCGCGTCTCAACAATTCAGCGTATTCAACAGCGAGTGGCAGACTTCCGTCGCACGTCGCCGAATGCGCCGCAGAGCGATGACCACTTCCAAGCCCTTCGGTGGTGTTCTTATGGTGAGGGTGGGCAAGCGGTGTCTGCATACGTATCCCACGTATCCCGACCTGTTGAACTGCCCACCCTCCATTAACCGATAAGTTTTGCAACAATGATAACGAAGATACATACCAGCCGCAATATAGTCGCTACAGTCAATTATGTTATGAACCCAAAGAAACGCGCCGAGGTCATACTCTCCAAAGGCGTATTCTTATTGGCAGGTGCAGAGAATATCGTCCGTGAGTTCGAGATGTAGAGCGCGTTGCGCCCTGAAGCCAAAACAAAGCTGCTTCATATCCCGATGTCATTCCATGTGCGCGACCGCAACCTGATGGAGCGCGACGGACAGGCAATCGTCCGTGAGTGGCTGCGCCGCATGGAGGCCTATGGCTTCCGTTTCGACCAGTATATCGTGGTGCGCCATCACGACCAAGACCATAAGAATCCGCATTTCCATCTGGTCATCAATCTGACACTCTCCGACGGTAGCGCGGTCAAGACCTCTTATATCGGGAAATACGCGAAGTTGGCGTCGATGGAGGTAACGCGCAACTGGGCGATGGTGGCGACTGACAATCGGATGCCGCGCACCGAGCCGTCAATAGCACCGCCTATGACGCTACAATCTGCCACTTCGGAATCGGCACGCCCGGCCACCTCTTATACGATGAACGAAGCTCCTTCATCGGACGCACAGACCGGCACAGATGGCATCGAAGCAGGACTTCCGTCCGGTATCGGAGGTGCGATGATGGAGCTGTTGATACAACCTGCCGTTGTCCACACCGTAGGAGGTGGCGGAGG
>CANDBF010000054.1 GCA_947382865.1 uncultured Clostridia bacterium | reverse complement strand
GAGCAACGGTCTCCAAAACCGTTGGTTGCGTGTTCGAATCGCGTCTCCCCTGCCAGAGAAGTCGTTTTATTTCGGCTTCTCTTTTCTTTACTTCTCGCTTTTCACGCAACCCTGCCGCTTGGATAAATCGTTGATTTATCAGCGTCAGCGGTTTCGTCTGACGCTCCGCTTATGCGTGCATGCACGTCGCTGCGCTATTCCGTCGCAAGCTCCTTACTAATCGCGTCTCCCCTGCCGGAGAAGTCGTTTTATTTCGGCTTCTCTTTTCTTTACTTCTCACTTTTCACGCAACCCTGCCGCTTAGATAAATCTTTGATTTATCAGCGTCAGCGGTTTCGTCTGACGCTCCGCTTATGCGTGCATGCACGTCGCTGCGCTATTCCGTCGCAAGCTCCTTACTAATCGCGTCTCCCCTGCCGGAGAAGTCGTTTTATTTCGGCTTCTCTTTTCTTTACTTCTCACTTTTCACGCAACCCTGCCGCTTAGATAAATCTTTGATTTATCAGCGTCAGCGGTTTCGTCTGACGCTCCGCTTATGCGTGCATGCACGTCGCTGCGCTATTCCGTCGCAAGCTCCTTACTAATCGCGTCTCCCCTGCCGGAGAAGTCGTTTTATTTCGGCTTCTCTTTTCTTTACTTCTCACTTTTCACGCAACCCTGCCGCTAGGATTACTTTCATTTTTACTGTCAAGTATAAATCACACTTTACAAACAACGCTTTATACTGTTACAATATACTGGAACTCTGACGGGAATCGGAAGGCGGAAATGGCAAAAAGAAAAGCAGTCGAAATATACACGGACGGAGCTTGCTCCGGCAACCCCGGCGCGGGCGGCTGGGCGGCGGTTTTGCTGTACAACGGACGCCGCAAGGAAATAAGCGGCGCGCAGGCGGATACAACCAACAACCGTATGGAGCTGACTGCTATAATCAATGGGCTCAAAATGCTCAAAGAGCCTTGCAGAGTCACAGTTTACAGCGACAGCGCCTACTCTGTCGAACCAATTCTCAAAAACTGGATAGACGGCTGGATTATGCGCGGCTGGCGCACCGCAAGCAAGGATGAAGTCAAAAACGTGGATTTATGGCAGGAGCTGCTCTCTCTTATGAAAATCCATGAGGTGAGATTCGTAAAGGTCAAGGGGCACGCCGACAATGTACTTAACAACCGTTGCGACGAGCTCGCACGCGCGGCTATAAAGGGATTGGGAGCGCCAAAGCGGAATACAACGGTCACTCCGATAACTCCTATCCCCGACGACATCTGACGCTTATATAAATGCTTTATCAGCTAATTATAATTGCAAGCCTAAACCTCTTAGTAAAATTACACTAAATAACAATTAGTACGCTTTCAACAATAATGATAAACAAAAAAATATAAAAACGGCGCTCGTTTGAGCGCCGTTTTAAGTTGGTTCATATTGTCATAAGTCAGATTATTCCTCGACGGTTTCCGCTTTTTTCTTGCGGCTCGTCTTCTTGGGCGCTGCCTCCTGAGATGCCTCCACCTCGTCCGCAAGGTCAAGGTTCAAGCCCTTGAACAAATCGCTGAGGCTTGCGGAGCTGTTGCCGGAGAGCCATTCCTTAGGTTCGTTGGAGGTCTCTTTCTTGGGAGCGCGGCCTCTCTTGCCGTTCTCGCCGTCAGCGACCTTCTGCTCGAACTTCTTCATTCTGGAATTTCTCTTCGTTGCCTTCTCTTCCTCAGTGGCTTCACCCTCGACTTCTGCGATAGCCTGCTCGGGTTCGGGCAGCAATTCCTTTATTGACAGCGTGATACGCGTATCTTCAAAGCCGATAATCTTTGCCTCGACCTCCTGTCCGACGGTGAGAGCCTCGTTTGCATCCTTAATCCAGTTGTGGGAAATCTGGGACACGTGCACAAGACCGTCTATGCCGTCTTCGAGCGAAACGAACGCGCCGTAGGGGAATATCCTTTCCACCTTGCCCTTGATTACGGTGCCTACGGGATACTTCTCTGCCGCTACCTCGTAGGGCTTGGGTTGAAGCTGCTTGTAGCCGAGCGAAATTCTACCGTGCTCTCTGTCGAGCTTGAGGATGACGAAATCCTTGACGTCGCCAATTTTCAAGACCGTGGAGGGGTCGGTGATTCTGTTCCAGCTGAGCTCGGATATATGCGCGAGGCAATCGAAGCCGTCAATGCTTACAAACGCGCCGAACTGAGTGAATCTCTTGACCTTACCCGACCTGATGTCGTTCACGTGGAGATTGCCCCAAAACGCGTCTTCCTTTTCCTTTTTCTCTTTTTCGAGAACTATACGTTGGGAAGCAAACAGATATTTGGACTTTCTGGGAGCCTTGGCGTCCTTGACTTCCTCTGTCTCGGGAGCCGTCGCTTCCTCGCCCTCTGCAAGCTCCGCGGTATTTGCCGCTTCCGCTTTCTCCTTGGGAGGAAGGAGCATCAGGCGCAATTTTTTGCCCTTGTACTCTTCGAGGTTTTTGACGAAGCCCATCTTGATCTGGCTTGCGGGAACGAACACCGTATACTGTCCCATTCTGCCGCGGAGACCGCCCTTGACGACCTCTGTCATAACCAATGAAAATTCGCCTGCCGCGAGCGCCTGCTCTGCCGCCTCTTCTTCGGCGCGGAGTATGTCGACCGCCTTTTTGGAGAGCGCGACATAATCCTTAACTGCAAGTATGCACGCCTGCACCTCGTCGCCGGCATTGTAATCGGAAGGATTGTAGCTTCCGTCCGCCGACGCTTCGGACTTATCAATGAAACCGTCTTTCTTGCCGCCTATCGCAACGTAGATACCGTTTTCATCCGCTCTGATGACGGTACCCTTGATACGCTTGCCTACCTTGTAGGAAGTGTAGTTGCCCGTCGTAGCGGAGGACTTCATAAGGTCGTCCATTGTCATAGGCTCTTTCTCGCCGATGTTTTTTTGCTCTTGAAGCGTTGCCTCTTTGTTCGCTTCAACTTCCGCTGCCGTTGCAGCCTTGTTCTGAGTTTCACTCATAAGTTTGCTTACCTCCCGTATCAACCACGGCGGAGTCGATGCGCCCGCTACGATCGATACACATTGAATATCCTTAAATTTGCTTATGCTCGACAAAACTTCCTCCGCGTCGTTTGCGTAAACCACGTTGGGATTGACCTCTTTCGCCGCCTGCGCCAGTCTTCTTGTGTTGGCGCTGTGAGCCGAACCGAGAACCAATACCGCGTCCGACTCTTCGGCAAGGGCGCGTACCTCGTTTTGTCTTACTGTTGTATTGTAACAAATAGTATTAAAAAAGCCAACTGATTTGTGCGGATTTTTTTCAAAATTATTTACAAACTCTGCGATTTTTTCAAATTTATCGCGCAAAACGGTCGTCTGGAAGATAACCGACGCAGGCTTATCGTCTATTTCGGGCATTTCGCAGTCGGGGACGACGACGCAATCCTCTCCCGCATAACTCCTTACGCCTATCACCTCGTCGTGTTTTTCGTCGCCGATTATGATAACCTTGTCGCCTGCTTCCGCCCTTTTTCTTGCAATCCTCTGATTGCGCTTTACGACCTCGCAGGTCGCGTCCTCGACGATAACTCCTCTCTCCCTCAGCTCGCGTTCGGTTTCAAGCGGAATTCCGTGGGCGCGAATAAGCGCGACGTCCCCGCTTTTAAGCCTGTCGATTTCGTCTATTTCAAGGCTATCCACCCCGTTAGATTTCAGAAATTCCGTAACAAGCTCGTTGTGCACAAGCTCCCCGAGCGTGTATATATGTCCATACTTTTTCGCAAGCTCGATGGCTTTATCCACCGCTTTTTGTACGCCGTTGCAAAAGCCCGCATGCTTCGCCGTTATTACCTTCACTTTTTCCTCTTTTTACCCTTTTTAAGACTGTCGACGTACTCGTTGCAAAGGCGTCTGGTCTCGTCCATTTGTTCGCGTACGACCTCGGTAGCCGCGTGCATTTGCTCGGGAGTGCGCGCTCCGTAAAACTCTTCGAGCATAAACGGCTCTCCTATATACAGCCAGTTGCGTCTGAACAGCTTGGGAGCAGAATAATAAAGCATAGGCACAACGGGAGATTTTGTCTTTATTGCGAACCTAGCCGTACCCGTTTTGAGCTCCGCCATTTCCTGCGAACCCGATTTATTCCTCGTCCCCTCCGGGAAAAGCATAAGTTTTTTATCCTCTTTCAGCACGCCGAGCACGCTCTTGACCGCAGATATATCCGCCTCGCCCCTGCGTACGGGAATAGCTCCCATTTTATGCAGGAACCAGCCCGCAATCGGCACCTTGAAAAGCTCGTATTTTCCGAGAATATGCGCTTCCTTTTTGAATAGCGCAAAGCAAGGTATCAGAGCGTCGACCTTTGAGTAATGATTGCAGATATAAATCGCTCTGCCGTCAATAAGAGCGTTTTGCTTATTCACCACCTTCGTCGGCCAGAAAATCGCCTGTATAGGGCGTAACAGCACGCGCATAAGACGGTACACGCCAAAGCGCTTCTGCGGCTGATAATACTTTTTTATTCGCTTCATCGTGCGCTCGGAGACAGCTTTTTCCTTTACTTGCTCTTCGGGCTGCGCATGCGGCTTGGTTTTTATATGAACCACTTCCTTTATATGCGCTATCACGAGGTCCGCTCCCATTCCCGTAGTATCCACGTAGTCCGCGTCCTCCGCCTGTTTCAGAGGAGCGACCTCTCTGTGAGAATCGTTGTAATCACGCTGCTTTATATCCGCAAGCAGCGTATCGTAATCGACATCCTGTCCCTTTTCTTTGAGTTCCTTAAATCTTCTCGTAGCTCTTTCCTCGGGAGTGGCGGTAAGGAAAAATTTGCAGTTGGCGTCGGGAAGTACAAAGGTGCCTATATCCCTGCCGTCCAGCACAACGTCGCGAGTCTTTGCAAACTCGCGCTGCAACTCCACCATTTTATACCTGACGGGCGGAAGCGCGGAAATATCGCTCGCCGCCTTGGACATATAGTGCTCTCTGAGATACGGAGTCGTATTCAGCCCGTTGACGTATATCTGTTGTTCGCCGTTTTCATAGACGATATCCATACTCATCGCGCCGAGCATTTTTTTTACGCTCTCCTCGTCGGTAACGGAAATCCCCTGCTGCAACGCATAGTATGCGGTCGCGCGATACATCGCGCCGGTATCGAGATAAATTATCCCCAAATCCTTTGCCACCGCTTTTGCGACCGTGCTTTTTCCTGCGCCGGCAGGACCGTCGATTGCTATATTAAGCATATATATTTCTCCTTTGCCGTAAACGGCTTGGAATTATAATCCGTTTGATTTTATATTAACTGTTATTGTTTATCAGTTTTGCGCGTATTTGAGTATATCTCTCGCCGCGGCTACGCCCGTAGCGAACGCAAGCTGCAAATTGAATCCCCCCGTAAGCGCGTCTATATCCGCCGTTTCCCCGACAAAATACAGTCCCTCGCGCAGCCTGCTTTCGCAGGAGGGTTTAAGCTCCTTTATATCCACTCCGCCCGAGGTGACGACCGCCTCCGTAAACGGCGCGAGCTCTTTTACGTCGAAAGGCAGAGCCTTCAACGCACGCACGAGCCGAGCTCGCTCCTCTTTTGTTACGGCGTTGACTTTCTTAGCTTCCGGAATACCCGCGCATTTGA
>CANDBF010000053.1 GCA_947382865.1 uncultured Clostridia bacterium | reverse complement strand
TGGCAGGGGAGACGCGATTCGAACACGCAACCAACGGTTTTGGAGACCGTTGCTCTACCGTTGAGCCACTCCCCTTTGCTTGATTAGCTCACATAGTATATCAAATACGCTGAAAATAGTCAAATAATTGTTTATGTTTTTCGCTTGCGCATATATAATTTAATCAAACAGCCGCAACAGGCGGCTGCTTAAACTTCATATGTTCAATGAAATTTGGTTACGCTATATGATATTTTCTTGTGCGGTAGAGCAACCAGTATACCACCGAACTTATAGGCAGGTCGAGGAGCAGCACCGCGGGCAGGATAATCGAGCAGAGTATCAGGTCGATATCGTTTACGCTTGCGCCGAGCGCAAAGAAGCCGATAAGTATGCATACGACGGACAGCTCTATAAACAGCATAGTTCTGTTGAGTATAGACAGCTTAAAGTTGAAATTCGCCCGCGTTCGCTTGGACGGATTGAGAAGGAAGAGTACCGTGGGAATAAGGCACAGCGCGGAGCCTACCAGCAAAACGGGCAGGAAATACGCGTAGCTTATGCGCGAAGCAAGCGATATCCACATAACTGCGACTTCCAACACGTACAGCGCAAGAATGATAAGGAAGGTATCCCTGTTGAGCCTTGCGGACTGAATAAAGTTGAAGGTGTAATATTCCGAGGTGTTGCCTCTGTCGTACGGGCGGATTTTGAAGCCCTTGGCGTACAGGCGCGTTTTGACGTCGTCGGAATATTGAGCTTGCTGTTTGGGAGCTTCCTCGGCTGTCTGTTGCTTGGGCTGTTCGGCAATGGAGTAGAAGAAATCGCGATAATTCACGTTGTCCTTCTCATATTCAAAGCCCTGTTCTCCGCGGTTTATAGTCGAAGAGGTGATTGCGCCGTTTTCGGGAGTGTAATCAGTTTGCAGCTCCGCCTCGCAATACTGGCTGTCGGCGGCTACGCTTTCGGCTGCCGCCGCTTCTGTCTGCGGTTGTTCGTATGTAGCCTGTTCCTCGCTCTTACGCGCGTTTCTCTCGTCAAGAATTCTGAAAATATCTTCGAGAGAGCTTTGTCTGACCGGCTCGGAGTAGGATTGAGTAGAGTAGGCGGATTCAGTCTTTTCCGATTCGACGTATTGAGGTTGCGCGCCCGAATATTCCGACTCGGCGTCCAGCTTTGCAAACAGCTCGCTTACGTTTGCGGAGGGCTGTTGCCTTAAAGCGCGCTTGCGCTCTTCCTCGGCGAGGCGTTCCTCCTCGTATTTACGTAGCTTTTCCTCCGCCTCGTCGCGTTCTGCCAAAGCGGCGCGAAGCTGTTCCTCCGCGGCAGATTTTTCCTCTTCATACTTTGAAAGACGGTCTTCGTTTGCGCGTTTTTCTTCCTCGGCTATACGAAGCAGTTTTTCCTTTTCCAATCTGTCTTCTTCGGCAATGCGAAGACGTTCCTCTCCCGCAAGTCGTTCTTCCTCAATAGCTCGGAGCTGTTCCTCTCTTGCGAGGCGTTCCGCTTCGGCGTCTTTGAGCTGTTGTTCGTTGTGGGAGGCTTGCAATGCGTTCGACTCGCGCTCTTCCTCGATTTCACGGAGTTTTTCGCGAATGGAAATCAGCTCTTCTTCATTTTTACGCGCCTGTTCGTCGTCGATAAGAGCCTGCCTTGCGGCTTCCTCGGCTTCCTCCTCGGAGAGGTGGTTGCCGAAACGGTCGACGTAAACGGTCTTTTCCACCTGAACCTCGACAATCTTATCCTTGTATACAACCTTGGGCTTTTCTTCGCCGCCCTCGCGTTTAGAGTAGGGACGCAGTTCGGACGCGTCGAAGGGAATCTGATTTGCAAAGTCGAATTCTTTTTCGGAGACCAGCTTGTCGAGAATGGTGCGCGAATACTCGTATTCGCTCTTTTCCTTCAAAAGGTAGTTTTTGCCCTCGGGAGTGAGTGCGTAATAGCGGCGTTTGCCTCCGCCCGTATCGTCGGGCGCGCCGTCGTAGGAAGAAACGAGACCCTGTTTTTCCAATCGTTTGAGTTGATTGTACAGCGTAGCCTGTTTGAGCGCGTACTGACCGTTGCTTCTGTCCTCGATTTCTTTGAGGATATCGTAGCCGTATCTGTCCTCGCTGAAAAGACAACCGAGTATGATTGTCGTCACGTTGCCGCGTATGAGGTCGCTGTTTACAGATGAAATGTCCATATATTTCTCCAAACTGTATACGTCAATTTTAGCAAACTATTATGTATTAGTCAATATTTTATAATAGTTATTGTTGGCGATATATGTAAAATTGTTGCGCATATTGTAACTGCCGCGAAAATGCATATGTCCGCATATCCGACATTTTATCGCGCTCACTCGTCCTTGCCGTCGCGGAGCTTGACCACCTGCGCCGCGATTTTCCTGTGATCCTCCTCGATTGCGGCATAATGTTTTTTGGTGGTGTTGACGTCGCGGTGACCGAGCACGTCCGCCACCATATATATATCGCTTGTCGCCTTATACAGATTTGTGCCGAAGGTGCTGCGGAGCTTGTGCGGCGATATCTTTTTGAGAGGAGCGGCGGAGGCGGCGTATTTTTTGACCAGATTTTCCACGGCGCGGACGGATATTCTGCGCACCTGCAAGGATAAAAACAGGGCGTCCGTATCCCCCTTTTCGAGTTTTTCACTGCGGTTTATAAGCGCTTTTCTTTCGCCGTCCAGATACTCGAAGAGTGCGTCCGCAACTTCGTCGCCGAAATAAAGTATTGCGCGGTTGCCGCCTTTGCGCGTTACGGTGAACGCGTTCGTTTCAAAATCTATATCCGTGAGGTTGAGTCCCACGCATTCGCTCACTCGTATTCCCGTGCCGAGCAGAAGAGTGAGTATAGCTACGTCGCGGGAGCGTGTATTGCGCTGTATTTTGCGTTGATGCTCGCTCATCCCGTCGCCGTTTTCCGCTACGCTCAAAATGCGCTCGACCTCGTGCTCTTCAAGACGGATAATCTCCTTTTCGTGCAGCTTTGGCATAGTGAGCTTCGCCGCAACGTTGGCGGGGATAAGGTCGCGGTTGAAAAAATACTTGAAAAACGTGCGTACGGTGGAAATTTTGCGCGCCTTTCCCTTGTTGCCGTTGGTGTATTCGCGCTCGTCAAACTCGTAAAGACTGAGATATTCCATATACGCTTCGAGGTTAAGCACGGTTATTTTGCTTAAATCCTCAATGCGGAAATCCTCTATGCTTTTGTAGCCTCTGAACGCGCGGACGTTGTGCAGAAGATAATCGAAAAATATGCGCAGGTCGTAGGCGTAATTCAGCCGTGTGAGCGCGGTGGTCTGCGGCTCTATGCCAATAAAAAACTCCTCGCAAAGCTCGGGAAGCTCGTCCCTAATCTCGCGCAGTCTCTGCGTTACGTTTTTTTCTCTCTCGTTGAAATAGTCCGCCATATTTTTACGCTGTCCTCATACGTCATAAACTCATACTGCTTACGGCATATATATTAGATATATTGTAGTAAACTATTCGCAAAATGTCAATATATAGTGCGTTTTATGTCACACGGATTTGCCGAATTTGAGTGACATAAATCAGGGCGAATGATGAGTTGGGGATTATGCCGTCAATCGGCATAAAGCGGCGACTTTATGTCGAAGGTTTCCATTGCGAGCTTAAAGCCTCTTTTTAAGCCGACGGAGTAAAACTTTTTGACGGAAATTGCGTCGTATTCCTCCTGAGCGTTGCGGAAGTTTTGCAGTGAGCGAGTAGGTCGGGATTGTCTTTGAGAGCGTCTGTCAAAATATCGTCTTTGTCGGCAAGTTGTTTATTCACGTTGCAGTATTTTTCGTCAGGGCACAGTGATTTGCATTCGATATGAAAAACTTCCGATAAAAGTGAGTCGATTTTCATTGTTTAACTCCTTCGTAATCGAACTTATAGTAAACCGCAAAAAATCGTTTGTATTAAAATTATTATGATTGTCATGAAAATTTTGAAATTTTATGAAATATCGGAATTTTCGAGCTATTACTTTGTCTTATAAAGCTCTAAAATTCCGAAATTTCCTCCTTTAACTGTTTCAAAATACGGCATTCTATTCGGCTGACCTGCACCTGAGAAACTCCCAGCTCCTTTGCGACCTCGCTTTGCGTTTTGTCGCGGAAATAGCGCAGAATGATTATCTTCTTTTCGCGCTCGGGCAGGCTCTTTATGCAATCTCGCAGCATAAGCGTATCAAGACTTTCGTCTGGGGAGCTGTCTCCCACGATTTTATCTCCGAGAGACGCGCCGTCGTCGTCGCCGAGAGGCTCCGAGAGGGAGAGCAGATAGTGCGTAGTATCCATTGCGAACACAATATCCTGCGCTTCCACGCCGAAATGCGCCGCAAGATCGTCTACGCTAGGCTCCGCTTCGCCCGCCTTTTGCCGCTCGTCGGTGTATTGCGATATCTTGGCGGCAAGCGTTTTTGCCCATCTGGATACTTTCACAGCTCCGTCGTCGCGCAAAAAGCGCTTTATCTCTCCGCTTATCATCGGCACGGCGTAGGTGGAAAAGCGCACCCCGAAGGATACGTCGAAGTTGGATATGGCTTTGACAAGCCCCATTGCGCCCAGCTGCATCAGGTCGTCGTATTCCAGCCTGCCGCCGAAGCGCTTGACTATGGATTTTATCAGCGGAATGTTTTCCGCAATTAGTTTTTCTTTGGCGTCGTCGTCACCCGATTGCGCCGACTGTATCAGCGACAGGGTCTGCTCGTGACTAAGCATTATCTGAACACCTTTTTCATAGTTACGGTCGTGCCTTCGCCGACCTTGGAGCGTACGGTCATTTCGTCCGTAAAGGTTTCGATTATCGTAAAGCCCATCCCGCTGCGCTCGTCGTCGGGACGGGTGGTGTAAAAGGGCTCCTTTGCCTCTTCCACGTCGGGTATGCCGCATCCGAAGTCCGTCACGCTTATACTCACAGAGCGCGCTGTTTCGTCGACCTCGCAGTAGAGCTCTATTATGCCGCCGTCCTCCTTGTAGGCGTGTACCACAGCGTTTGTCACCGCTTCGCTTACGGCGGTTTTGAGGTCGTTTATCTCCTCGACCGTCGGCGAGCAGGGCAACGAGAATGCCGCGACCGCGCTCCTCGCAAACGCTTCGTTTTTTCCGTTGGACAGCATTTTCATATCGAAATAGTTGTTCATATTCTCTCCTTATTCCACAATCGGGACAAATGAATAAATTCCGCTTGTGCGGAACACCTTGTCTACCTGCGACGGCACGTTTTTAAGCAGCAATTCGGCGCGTTTGCCGCGTAGCTTTTTGTAACGCCCCAGCACAAATCCCAGCCCCGTACTGTCTATAAACGTCACGTTCTGCATATCGAAGGTCATCGTACGGAAGCCCTGCGCTTCTATCAGTTTGTCTATGTCGGCGCGGAGGGTGCGGGCGGTGTATTCGTCTATTTCGCCGTACAGCCGCACGCATATATCGTTGCCGTTTATCTTGAAATCCAGATTCATATTGCCTCCGACCAAAAGAATAAATGATAGGTGAAGTCGCAAATTATACGCTTTTGTAAAAAAACAGTATTTAGAGGCGTAAACTGTCAAAAATTTCTCAAAATCACCGCAAAAAATTATTGACACGAATTTTTTTTTATAGTATAGTGTGTAAGTCGTCAGCACATCGGTTCTCGGGGTGTAGCGCAGCTTGGTAGCGCATCTGCTTTGGGAGCAGAGGGTCGGGAGT
>CANDBF010000052.1 GCA_947382865.1 uncultured Clostridia bacterium | reverse complement strand
GAGAGCCTTGCTTTGCTCGGCAGAAACGGCGCGGGAAAATCCACCTTGCTCAGGATTATCGCGGGCATTATGGAGCCTACGGGCGGCTACGTGCGTACGAGAGGCAATATGGTGCCTCTGCTCAAACTGGGCGCGGGCTTCGATTATAACGCGACGGGCAAGGAAAACGTATTTTTGAACGGCGCGATGCTCGGATTTTCGCATAAGGCTATGCAGAAAAAGTACGACAGTATCGTTCAGTTTGCCGAGCTTGAAAATTTTATGAACGTTCCGCTTAAAAACTATTCTTCGGGAATGCTGTCGAGGCTCGGCTTCGCAATAGCGGTGGACGTGCACCCCGACGTGCTCCTCATCGACGAAATCCTCGCGGTCGGCGACGCGCCATTCCAGCATAAATGCGCCGCGAAAATAGACGAGCTGAGGACGAACGGCACGACGTTTATAGTCGTTTCGCACAGCACGGAGCAGATTAGAAGACTATGTCAGCAAGCGGTTTATCTCGACGGCGGTGTGATTGTAAAGAGCGGCACCGCGCGGGAGATTTCCGCTCTTTACGAAGCTGATTGCAACAAGATTGCAAGAATTAATGCCGAAAAAGCGGCAGAGAAATCGGCGAAGGAAAAGCAGGACGAAGCTGTACAGCAGGAAGAAATCTTATAAATTTGTAAAGTCGTAAAAAAAATCTGTCCGTTGTGGACAGATTTTTTTAACCCGATTATCACCGTTTTTTAGTAAATTCTATAAGTCCTATGGATACGGAAATACTATTTGCCGCTTACCGTATCCGTTTTAATCGTGTATGTTATTTTGCGTTTTTCGACCTTCTACTTTTCAAAATCCACTTCGGAGTAAAGTATACTATGATCGGCTTCAACGAATAGATAAATCCGCTTTGCTTTGACTTGAAATTGGCTTTTGTTTGCGCAATCGCGGCTTTAAGCGACTGTTTTGTGCCTGTTAAGTACAGAGTCGGCAGAAAACAGCCTTTTTTACGACTGCCCTCCAATTTGGTCAGAAACACGCCCGTCAGCCTTTCGGAGATAAAAAATCTGTCCGGCAATACTTCCGCTCTATTCTCGAATTGAGCAAGTATATCAAACAGCCATTCGCAGTACGTGAAAAACGTTTCCCTGTCCAAAACGAACATATTGTGGAAATACGCCTTGCTCCCGTCGAAGTATTTTTCGGCGGAGGAGACGTAGTCGGGATAACTCTCGCGGATAATTTCCAGAGCAAGCTCCAAATCCCCGATTTTATGCGCGCGGGCGTAATTGCTCTTCACCGACTGTCTCGACGAGGGCATAGGCGCTATATAATCGTAAGCGTCCAGAATGCGTTTTAAGTTTTCTTCGGAATAGGCGATTTTGTCAAAGAAATCGGTTCCTACTTTTTCCTCTTCGCAATAGGGGCACTCGCGCTCCTCGAAGATAAAAAAACGTCTGTAATGGCAGAGCCCGATGTAGTCGGGGTTGCCGAGCTTTTCGTAATTTTTCCACGCCCAGTAAAGCGCGGTAAGCTCGTTGTAGCGCGGGTTCTTTTCCGATATGTTTTCGCCGTCGTCGTCAAACTGCGCTATGCCGTCGAAGCGCTCTTTGAATTCGTTTTTGCATGCGCCTACGAGCACGGGGACGAAGGTCTCGTTTTTTATAATTTCGCTCGGCTTATGGTATACTACCAGAATTTTTGCGTTCATCTTTCACCGCCGAGCGAAAGGTAAAATTCTTCGAGGCGTTTGCTTTCGCGCCTTATGTCATAGCCTGCCGCAATTATTTTGTCCGTATCGTCGTAGCGCTTTGCGGACGCCAGCATATCGCGCATCTTTTCCGACCACGCTCCGAACGACTGAATACCTAAAAATTCGCATCTACCCGTGACGTTGACCTCGTCGGTTATGAGGTCGGACAACAGGCAGGGGATTCCCATCGCCTGAGCCTCCACGGCGACGAGAGGCAGTCCCTCGAATCTCGACGGGAGTACGAAAATGTCGAACGCGGCAAAATAGTCCTCGGGCTTTTCGGTTTCGCGCAGGATATGCACGTTTTCGCTTATGCCGTAATGTACGATTTTTTCAAGTATTTCCTTTTCCTCGCTTCCTCCGCCGACAAGCACAAGATGTGCGTCCTTGTCTTCGAGCAGCAGAGAAGCGAAAGCGTCGATAAGAAAGGGAATATTCTTTTGAAATTCAAAACGGCATATACAGCCCACGACCTTTTTTCCATCGAGACCCAGCTTGATTTTCATTTGGGCGGCTTTTTCGGGGTCGGGTCTGAAACGCGTAAGGTCTATGGCGTTGCGCAGCAAATACGCGTCCTCGCCCTTTTTCTTGCCGTACAGCCAACGGTTGCTTAGCTTGCTGCAACCTGCCAGCCGAGTGGGGTAGAGCTTGGATATATGCTTCAAGGTGTTTTTTACAAGCCACACCTTTTCGCTCTTATGACTTGTGGAATGAGCGTGGCAAATTCTGTTTTTCACGCCTACGCGCTTCGCCGCGAGCAGAGGCACGAAAGACAGGGACGTCAGATGCGCGTGCACCGCATAGTAATTCTCCTTTTTGAAGTGAGATTTCATCGCGGATACGGATTTGAAGAAGCTGAGAACGTCGGGTATATAAAAAACCCTGCCGCCGAGCTCTAATATTTCCTTATCGTGCACGGACGGTCCGTACGTATAAAAATCGAAGCTGAATTTGTCACGGTCTATGTTGCGATAAAAGTTGAGCACGCAACTTATAACGCCGCCCGCGCGCGCGTTGCCTACAACCTGAGCAATTTTGATTTTTTTAATCGCTTCCATAATACTAAATCAGACGAAACGGTTTTGCTTTGCCATACTGTCGATTTCGTTTCTTGAAATCACGCGTATGGGGGTGGGGAGCTTGACGGGTTCTATATCGAATTCGCCCGACATATTCACTTTCTCGCCGTCCGCACAGAAGTCGACGGGCTCGCGCAGTTTGACGTTCAGGCTGCGAAACTCGCCGAAGAACATATTTTTTGAGCGGTAAGGTTTTTTGAAGCCTATAAAGAAAGCTCTGAACAGCGGGAAGAAAATTTTTATCGCTCCGAGAAATCCGTGCCGTTTGGGAGCTTTTATCGTAAGCGCGTGCAGAAGCCCGTCGTCCAGCCTGAACATTTTGTTGAACTTGAAGCCGAAGCACTTGGGAGAGTCTATCGCCATAATAAGCGTGTACGAGCCTTCTTCCTCCTTGCCGTCTATCGTCAGCTTTGCTTTTATATCGTGTATTCTGTACTGACTGACAACCTGCGAAATGTATGCCAAGGATTTGAATTTCTTTTTTTGCGTATTCTTTACTACGTAGCCCAGAGGAGTGAAAATGCCGCACGCGAACACGTATGAGAAGAGCTTATCTCCCGCGCGCCCCGCATCGGGGAGAAAATAGTCGTCGGAGTTGGAATTGCCCGTCGCAAGCTCGTTGAGAGTGCCGAAAGGGCAATAGAAGATTTCCGCATTATCGGATTTTTTGCAGTTTATGACGCTGTTGAGCGTGCCGTCGCCGCCGCACAGCACAATACGCTCGTATTCGGAAAAATCGGAAAGAACGGTATCCTTTGTCATATGCAGATACTCCACATCGAAGCCGTGTCCGAATACGGATTTCAATTTGTCATCGTCGACGCGCGAGCTGTTGCCCGACATCCCGTTTATGATGATGATACACTTTTTCATAGATTTAATTTAACAAATTTGTGTGATTAAAGCAACACAATAAAAACATTAAAGCGCGAATTTTACACTATTTCCTATAATTCTTAACAAATATTAAGGCAATCGGCGCGTAAAGAATTCAGAATTTTTGACACCTATCCGCCGTTATGATAAAATATCTCTGCCGATGGTTTCGGCTTGCAAAAGAAAGGGAGGACGCCCGCCGCAAGGGAACAGCGCGGCGAAGAAGCGCTATGTACGGATTTTTCAAGTCTTTGATGGACAAGCTACTCGCCTTTTTTGGGTTGATAATTCTGTTTTTGCCGCTGTTGATCGTAGCGGTTCTGATAAAGCTCGACAGCAAGGGACCCGCGGTCTTCAAGCAGGAGAGAATAGGCAAAAATCAGAAGCCGTTTATGCTATACAAGTTCAGGACGATGAAGTCGACCACGGTCAAGTTCGATATAGACAATCCCGTTATCAAGGACGACAACAAGAGCCTGACGAGAGTGGGTAAGGTTATACGTAAGCTCAAAATCGACGAGTTTCTTCAACTTGTCAACGTGCTCAAAGGCGATATGAGCCTTATCGGTCCCCGTCCGCTTATGGCTGTTTATCTCGAGCGCTACGAGCCTTGGGAAAAGCATAAATTCGACGTCAAGCCGGGGATGAGCGGACTGTCTCAGGTCAAGGGCAACGGATATCTCGACAGCATAGAGCGCAGCTATTACGACGTGCTGTATTCCGAAAAAATGGGGCTGTTGCTGGATGCGGAGATACTTTTTAAGACAGTCGGCGTGATGCTTGCAGGCGAAAAGAAGTTTATGAAAAAGGTCCCGAGCGAGGAAATCGAGCGTATGAGAGTAAAATACGGGACGGCGGAAGAAAATTACGAATCGGATGTAAATACGTCCGAAACCAAGCAGACCGAATAAAAATTTGACGGAGGCTGAATATGGAATACGCAATCTACGGAGCAGGCTCTTTGGGAATAGTGCTCGCCGCATATCTTGCAAAAAACGGAGAGCGCTTTGACGTCGTGGACAGAAATCCGAGGAGCGTCAAGGCTCTGAACGAGAACGGCGCAATCGTGCGAGGCAAGGCGGACTTTTGTCAGAAAGTAAACGCTGTGCTCGACACGGATACGACAAAAAAGTACGATATAGTGTTTCTTCTCACCAAGCAGCTCGGCAATAGGGAGACAGTCCTCAAAATCTCGAAATTTTTGTCGGAGGATGGCGTAATTTGCACTTTGCAGAACGGATTGCCCGAGCAGGAAATTGCCGAGATTATCGGCGCGGACAGGACATTCGGCGCCGCGGTCGGCTGGGGAGCGACAAGATTGGATGCAGGCGTAAGCGAGCTCACATCCGAGCCCGAAAAGGAAAGCCTGTCCTTCGGCTTAGGCAGCTACGGCAACGGCGATAAGGCGAAATTAGACGAAATTGCGCGTATTCTCGGCGTTATGGGGCACGTTGATATCGAGGACAATTTCATCGGCGCGAGATGGGTCAAGCTGCTTATAAACAGCGCGTTCAGCGGAATGAGCGCGGTGTGCGGCGATACCTTCGGCGCGGTAGCCGAAAATAAGGAGAGCAGAAAGGTCGTTCAACGCGTAATCAAGGAATGCATCGACGTGGCAAACGCCGCGGGTATCAAAATCGAGCCTATTCAGGGCAAGGACGTAGTAAAGCTCCTCGATTATAAGGGCGCGCTGAAAAAGAAAATCAGCTTTATGATAATTCCGCTCGCCATAAAAAAACACCGTCTGCTTAAAGCCAGTATGTTGCAGGATATCGAAAAGGGGGTCCCCTGCGAGATAGACAGCATAAACGGCATCGTGTGCGGGTTCGGAAAGAAATACGGAGTCGCCACGCCCTTCAACGATAAGGTGGTTGACATCATCCATTCAATCGAAAAGGGAGAGGATAAGCCGAGCTTCGACAACATCGCGCAATTTGCGGATTTGTTTTGAGTTGAGGATTTACTATCGAAATACGTGTGCGAAGTTGTGCCGTGATACAAAAAGCGATTTGTGTCACCGCTAAAAATGTATAGGAAGCGGAAAACGTATTCGGTTTGCGGTTGAAATAATCCCTTCGATAATCGCTTGGCAAATAGACAAAACAAGCGCTTCCGATATGGCATAAATCCCTCGACAAATCCGATAAAAGCAATTAGAATATAAATGTGCACTCGTAACTCAGTTGGATAGAGTGTCAGATTCCGATTCTGGATGCGCGGGTTCGACTCCTGCCGGGTGCGCCACACACCCCACGCAAATTGCGTGGGGTGTTTCTATTCACTCGGCACTCGTCTTACCTTTCGCTGACGCTCCGCATTCTGCTACGCTATTACGCTCGCCTGCTCGCTACGACTCCTGCCGCGCCACTCGAAAATGCACGATGACATAACGTGCTTTTCTTTTATGAAAAGCACGAATATGCCTCGTGCATTTTCTCGTATCTCCGCGCAAAAGATTGCCTGCTATCAAATCAAATCGTCGTTGTAAACTCTTGCTCTGTTTCGCGCAATCTTT
>CANDBF010000051.1 GCA_947382865.1 uncultured Clostridia bacterium | reverse complement strand
CAAATCAAATCGTCGTTGTAAACTCTTGCTCTGTTTCGCGCAATCTTTTGCTTGGGTGTGCTCGCTATGCTCGCTAGTATTGTATGCCATATGGTACGTATTTTTTATAAGAATGCGTAACCTGCTTGGCAACATTTTCTGGTATCTCCGTGCAAAAGATTGTCTGCTATCAAATCAAATCGTCGTTGTAAACTCTTGCTCTGTTTCGCGCAATCTTTTGCTTGGTTTGCGCACTGTGTGCGCTTCTTTATAGGGTGTTTTTTATTGTGTATCGCAATCGGATTTGCGGTGGCTTTCGTGCGGCAGGAAACGGGTCAAAAAGTATTGCATACACAGCAAAACGTGAAAAGCCGCGAAAATATACATTTGCGCCGCTGCCGTTATGAAAGTGACTTTTTCGGGAGAGTTTACGCAGAGGACGGCAAAAATCCCCGTTATTATAAGAAAAGCCGTTGCGGCGGAGCCTATAAGCGCTTGCATTTTGTTTCGGGAAAAGGTCATCGCGGTTATTGCAATCAGCATCACGACAAACATAACAAATCCTACGGTCGCAAAGGTGTTATGGATTTTTCTCATAACGAAGTGCGAATATAATTCGTCGTTTATAAACGGCATGGATATTCCGACAAAAAGGAATATGCAACCCAGAGCAAAAATAGAGTAAACTACGGCTTTCCCCGATTTTGAGTATTTGCCTATATCCAGAACAAGTTTAAGCAGATAAACCACCGCCGCAATATTTATCAATCCCCACACGTACACTGCGGTCAGCAATCCGTTCTGCCAGCCTATTTTGGATATGGAGGTCGTAACCAGATTTATTCCCGCGCTTGCTATAATTATTATCGACAAAACGGGGCATACGATAAGAGCCAGTATAGGGACGAGTATATCGTGAAGCCTTGTATGTTTTGCAAAATAATCGGGAAGTTTTTGTGAAATTTCGTATACTTTCATTCTGCACCTCGTACGTTTCAAATTTGCATTGCTTGCAAATTTTATCGTAAGGTTTTAACGGAAGGTTTTGTAATTTGTTGCAAAAATGTAAAACGTGCAAGAATCACCGAAATCTATTTTGTTCGCAGCGAAATCAGATTCCCTTTCTGCCGATGAGATAGTCTACGCTCACGTCAAAAAAATCCGCCAGATTCCAAAGGCTTTCTATGCTCGGCTCGTTTTTGCCCGTAATCCATTCGCTTATAGTGCTTTGCCCGACACGGATTTTGGAAGCGAGCCGCATTTGCGTAAGATTTTCGTTTTTCATCGGTTGTTTAATATTGTCGACGATTTTGATATTCATTGCGCACCTGCGATTCTATACTTGTCTAATTATCGCCTTATTTATCGGCTTTCCGATAATGAGGAGGATAAGATCGACTGATATATGGTTTATCTTTTGGCAGAGAAGAGTAATCTATTATTTAGAAAACTGCTTTGACGACATAATCTAAGCCGTATCGATTGATACGGCTTTCGCTTTACTTTGGACTTTGGAAATGATAAAATTAAATAAGCGAGTAGGATAACGGCGGAATATTTTATTGTTTTATATCAGATTATTATGCAAAACCGCTGTTTATATGCGCAATATTACAATGTAAAGGTGCGATAATGTCAAATAAGCGAGTTATAGTCGGTATGTCGGGCGGAGTGGATTCCGCAGTTGCGGCGGCACTGCTCAAGGAGCAGGGCTTTGACGTGGTCGCGCTTTATATGTCCAACTGGAAGGAAGCGGACGGAAGCGGTTGCTGTACGGGCGAGCAGGACTGGGCGGACGTGCGCCGTATATGCGACAGGATTGGCATCCCGTATTATTCGTCGGATTTTTCAAAACAGTACATGGACAATGTGTTCAGACTTTTTGTGGAGGAATACAAAAAGGGCAGGACGCCCAATCCCGACGTGCTTTGCAACAGAGAGGTCAAATTCGGACCCTTTGCGGACTTTGCGAGGGAGATGGGCGCGGACTTCGTGGCGACGGGGCACTATTGCAGGATACGCCACGACGGCGATACGCACTATCTGCTCCGCGCGCGCGACGACAACAAGGACCAGACGTACTTTCTCAATCAAGTGTCGTCCTATCAGCTGCGCGACGTGATTTTTCCGCTCGGAGATATGACCAAGCCCGAGGTGCGAGAGGCTGCGAGAAGGTTCGATATCCCCGTCGCGGAGAAAAAGGACAGCACGGGCATTTGCTTTATAGGCGAGCGCAATTTCAGGAATTTTCTCTCACAATATATTCCTATGAAAGAGGGCGATATTGTTACGCAGGACGGCAGGGTTGTCGGCAGGCATAACGGAGTGTACTACTACACGATAGGTCAGCGCAGAGGACTTGGTATCGGCGGAAGCGCGGACGGCAACGGAGAGAGATGGTTTGTGCTGTCAAAGGACGTCGAAAACAACCTCTTGATAGTTTCGCAGGGCGAGGACGATATACTCTTTAAGGGCGCGCTCGAAACTGAGGACTTCAACTTCATAACTCCGCCCCCCACGAATGAGTTTGATTGCGAGGCGCGCATAAAGCACCGTCAACCGCTTCAAAAGGCGAGGGCGTATGTTCTTGAGGGCGGCAACGTGAGATTGGAGTTCGAGCAAAAGCAACGCGCGATAGCCCCCGGTCAGTACGCGGTGATTTACGACGGGGAAATCTGCCTCGGCGGCGGAGTTATAAACAGCGCGTTCTGATAAGGTATGGCTTCAAATAGTTTTATTGACATTGTCTTTTGCTCAAAGTTGTTTTCGTCTTTGCTGAATCTCCACCAGCAGTTTGGGCATTCGCCGTTTATGTCTTGTCTCTTAAAAACGGGTTTTCCGCAAATATCGCACGTAACTGTTTCGTATTCTATGTGCGTTTCTTCGTATATTGTCGGTTTGTCTATTTTGCTTATCCTCTTTTTTAACAGTATGCCAAATCTGCCGTATTTTGAGAAGTGAAAAGATTCGGTTATTTTATCCGAGCATACTGTGTCGGCATAACCTATTTCGAGAAGAGATAAAGAGCAGCCGGAAAACATTCTCGATTTTACGCGCTGCATCGAAGCAGGCGATATCGTCGGTCTGTGTCTTTCGCGGACTATGCGCTTGCAAACAAGCGTTTTGTATGATATTATCAAGTTGCCACACAACTGAATAAAACACTCACCTTAACCGACAATATAATCGGCATTCCCGTCGCATATGTTCGGCTTTTTGGCGAGTGTAAAGTTGTGTGGCAACAACGCGGCGAATGCATTGCGCTCCGCGTTGGGGCGCATTTTTTTGCGTTATTTGACGGACACTCGCCTTTAAGGCAGAATATAGGAGGTGCTTATGAAAAAAGCAACAAAAATCTTGATGATAATAGCCACACTTATCATCACGGTCTCGCTGTTTGTCGCCTGTAATCCCGGCAGTCAAACGCAGGACTTCACCGTAACTTTTGTTACGAACGGAGGTAGCTCAGTCGCGTCGCAGACGTTGTCTGTAATAGACGTCGAGCCCGTTACCACCCGTGAAAATTATGACTTTGCGGGCTGGTACGACAATGAGGAGCTCAACGGAAATCGCGTCACGTTTCCTTATACGCTCATCAAAGATACCGCGCTTTACGCAAAGTGGATTGAGAGGCGTCCCGCAGAGTATGAGGTTACTTTCGTAACAAACGGCGGCAGCGCCGTGCAATCCGTTACGGCGTCGGAAATACCGACGGAGCCTATTACTACTCGCGATAACTGCGATTTTCTGGGTTGGTACGACAACGGGGAATTCAGCGGCAACCGTATCGCGTTCCCTTACACGGTGACGGGACCTGCAACCTTGTACGCAAAATGGCAGGAAATGATTGAAAGAGTATGGGTGCAAACCGCGCTTTCCGATTATGAGACGGAGCAATCCTCGGACGGTTCGGTTAAAATCGTGAGTTATCTCGGCAGTGAAGAAAGTATTATTCTCCCCGTCGACGATAATATAGTTTTCGAAAGGTCTTTCCTTTGGCAGGAAGAAAATCCGACCGTAAAAGCCGTAAGCTTGCCAATTAACGTTGTCGAAGCCGACGCGTATTGGTTTGCGTATGCGCAAATCGAGGAAATAGCCGTTGCGGACGAGCATCCTACTTTGTCGGCGCAAAACGGAGTGCTGTTTTCCAAAGACGGAACGGAGTTGATTGCATACCCGAATTCCAAGCCGGTTATAACTTACGCGGTGCCGTCGACCGTTAAAACGGTCGGTTACGCGGCGTTTAACAGTAATGCGGTCATTAAGCATCTTATAGTATCCGAGGGCGTTGAAAAGTTGGACGTCGTATGCTTTGCAGGTATGGAAAATCTGGAAACGATATCGCTGCCGAGTACGCTTGTCGAAACGGGCAACTCCTGCCTTATTGCCAATCCTAAGCTTAGAGAAGCGGTATTCCCGTCAACTTTGACTACTTGCGCAAGCACTACGTTCAATTCCGAATGCGTGTCGCTTAAACGTATAGTCGCCCCCGCTTGTATGAATACGAGCGGTCTGCCTAATCTCGAATACCGCGAGTTCAACGGCGGTACGGAAATCGCCGCCGGATACTGTATGGATTGTCCGTCGCTTGATACCGCGGTCATAAGCGGAGAGATTCGGTCTCTCGGTGCAAGCTCGAAATTCAGAAAGGGCGTTTTCCAAAATTGCGAAAATCTTCGGAACGTCACTCTGAACGACGGTCTTGAATTGATCGGTTCGCGTACTTTTAACGGCTGTAAGGCGCTCTCGGCAATTGAAATTCCGAGTACCGTAACGGAAATATCGCCGAATGCGTTCAACGGCTGTGCCGCGCTTCAAAATATCAATCTGCCCCAAGGACTTTTGACGATAGGCGACTCCGCTTTTGCAAATTCGGGAATAGAGGAGCTTCACATTCCGTCTACTGTCACAAAACTGGCGTCGTTGGAGGGCGCGACGTATTTGAAAACGGTGGAATGCGACGCGGGTTTGATAACCAAGTTATATCCCAATTTCCTCCTGTCGAGCAAAGAAACTTTACAAAATCTGATAATTTCCTCGGGCAGCAGCTTACCCGATACGGGAAGAGGCTTCAATGGATTCGGTTCGTTGCATACGCTCGTCATCCCCGCTTCCGTAAATTCGATAGACGAGAAAGCGTTTGCGGAGTGCGCCGCGCTTGTGCAGATAACCAATCTTTCCGGCGTAGATTGGACTCCGTACGTTTACAATAACGCGGGAGAACGGGTTCCGTCTTCTGCCGAAGTGCGCAGGAGTTTGAACGAACAGTTTGAAGGCTTCATAGCGAGCGAGGCAAACGGATTTGTAAAGTATACGTTCGGCAGCGAAGTCAGATTGCTCGATTTCGACCGTAAAATGGAAGTTGAAAGTCTCTCCGCTTCCGATTTCTCGGGATATACGAGTATAGGCGCTTATGTGTTCAGAAATTGTGCCGCACTCAGAAGCGTAGCGATTCCGTCCAACATTAAAACGGTCGGCGACCGAGCGTTTTATGGCTGCGCAGCTCTTCAAACGCTCACGATAGCGGACGGCGTGCAGTCGATAGGACAAAATGCGTTTATGGCGACCGAACTTCTTGCTGCTGTTACCATTCCGCAAAGCGTGACGAGCATCGGAATGCAGGCGTTTGCAAATAATGGGGCGGGAACGCTCGCAATAAGCGTAAAAGGTTATCCTTCAAGACCTGACGGCTGGCATCAAAGCTGGTTCGTCGATTCGTCGATAACCGTAGAGTGGAATGCGTAACGGTATTCATATGGTGAACCGGCAAACGAATGGTTTCGACAAAGAACGCCGGCAAACAGCAGGGATTGCCCCTGCTGTTTGCCTGTAAAAAAACATAGAGTATGGAACAATGGGGCCTATTATGAGCGTATGCGAACGGCTTCGCGCGGATAAGGTCGGTGAATCCGTACGATATCGCGCGCGTGCGCGCGCTATGCGCGTACATTAATAATAGTGCGGCCGCTTCGGGGTTGTGTACGCATTGGGCTTGTTATGCTATATATTGTGTGTATAACATGAACGGAAAAATTTCCAAAAAATTCTGTAAAAAATATTAAAAAAACGCTTTACAAAAGTTTCTCAATGTAATATCATAAGCAAGCTATCAAATTTGCGGCGGCGGCAGACTGTAAAAAGTTTGCAAAAAACTTTGAAAAAAACGTTTCAAGCGTTTGACAAAGGCTGCGGGTTGTGGTAGCATATATAAGCTGTCCACTCAAAAGGGCGGCACGAACCTTGATAATTGAATATTTTGGAAAGCGATTTTTTAATGCGAATTGAACAAACATTAAATTAACGTCTAAAAACCTTTGAACAAATAGTTTAGACAGTCAAGATTGAACTCAAGAGTTTGATCCTGGCTCAGGACGAACGCTGGC
>CANDBF010000050.1 GCA_947382865.1 uncultured Clostridia bacterium | reverse complement strand
GAGCGGGAGGGAAGGATGTGTCTCGTTTGACGGCTGCGCGCCTTTTATACGCAGGAGCGCGAGGTCGGGTTGGTTGTTTTCCGCACTTAAATTCTTATCGTTGTACGCTCCGTAGGAGACTATTTCGGCAGAGTAGTAGTTGTTTTCGCCCTCGAACACGCATACGATTGTGCCGTAGCTTGCCCATTCGTAGGAATACCTTATGCTCGACCAGAAGCCTCCGCCACCCGAAACAGTTGACTTTACGTATCTTACGCAATGCGCGTTTGTAAGCAGATAGCGCTCCGTCGTGCCGCTCTCATCCGTATCGGTGATAAGAAACGCAGTTGCAAACCCCGACGGTTCGGTTGTTGAGGGGCTTGCGTTTGCGGCTTCAAACATATAAAGTCTGGCGACGCTGCGCGCGTTTTTGTTTGCGACTTCGCCTACGGTGCTGTTCATGGCGTCTATCGTCTGGCGGGTTGCAGCCTCGGTGACGTCGGCTATGATGCCCGTATTCGACAGGGTGCTGTTTATAGCCTGTTCATACTGATTTTTCATCTGAGCCGCGACGGATGAAGCGTATTCGGCGGCGATTTTGTCTTTCAGAGTGGCGAGAACTATGACGTTTACGACGACAAGCACGCACATTATAACCGCGACAATAATGCATATGATTGCGGTCATATTCCGCTTCGAGCCGTTATTCTTGGGCTCGGGCGTATGATATATAGGAGTCCTATTTTGTTCAGGCTGCCGTTGGTCGTCGAAAAAGCTGTTGAAATCGTCCATAATTACCTCGTTTATCTGCATATTATTGCCTTATAATTAAAGTAATATTAAACAATAAGGCATTTTTTGACTGCGTTTAAGTATTTGCTCGGAAACAATTTTACTCGCAATCAACGCTTTATCCTTATAGCGGCTGCGTTGTTGACAAAAACGCGCCGCTATATTAAAATGTTGCTAGCAAAATACTTTTATGGAGGCATTATGGCAACTATTTTTTGCGATACCGATTGCGAGCTTTGGTATACCAAAGCTAACGAACTTAAACTTGAAGTAATACGTATGCCGTATATTATCGACGGTGAAGAGGGACTCAGCGATCTGGGCGAGGAATTCGACCCCAAGGCGTTCTACGACCGTATGAGAGCGGGCGCAAGCGCCACCACCGCGGGACTCAACGAGGAAACCTATTACGAAACATTTAAGCCGTTTTTTGAAAAGGGCGACGACATTCTGTACATAGCGTTTTCATCCAAAATGTCCAACACGTTCGAGCCTCTCGGGCTTGCTATTGACAGACTCAAAGCGGAATATCCCAACGTGAAATACCGTCGTTTCGATACTCTCAACATATGCGTCGGCGCGGGCATGCTTGTGTATCTCGGCGCTAAATATTGCAGAGAACACGGCGACGATATCGATGCCGCTTACGATTATCTCGAAAGCATTATGAATAGAGTAAGCGTACGTTTCGTAGTCGAAAATATGAAATACCTCGCGCGTGGCGGCAGAATTTCCCCTGCAAAGGCGAAGATTGCAAATCTGATGAACATAAAACCCGTATTGATGGTCAAGGACGGGGTTATCGACGTCGGTTCTAAGCAGAACGGACTCAAAAAAGCGTACAATTATATCATCGACGAGTTGAAGAAGAGCTACGAGCAAATCGATGATTCTCCTATTATGATTATCGACGCCGACAATCGGAATGCCGCGGACGAGATAGAGGCTCGCATCAAAGAGGCGTATCCGAACGCGCCGATTTGGAGACAGCCGATCGGTCCCGTCATCGGCGTGCACGCAGGTCCCAGCACAGTCGGTCTCGTCTATACGAAAAAAGCGTGATAGGCGAGTAGAGTATAGCTCAAACGGTGTGTTCAGCCGGCATATCGTTGTGTGCTCGAAAAAAATAAGTATAAAAAATTCCGCCGTGAAAAGCGGAATTTTTTATTATACGTATTGCAAATCCGTTATATCAACAGCATAATCGCGTTCGCCGTATCGCCAGCAAGCCTGCGGATTGCGTCGAGCGGCAAAACAGTCCTGAGCAACAATACCACAGTCAGCATTCCCGCGCCGAGTATAAACGCGGTAATGCCGAAGAACATCGCCCAGCGAGCCATTGATTTTTTTACGTTTGCGCCCGCGACCGCAAACACCGTGCCTGCAAACCCCAGAGCGACGCAGACGCCCAAAATCACCGAAAGCATAAGCGACGGGGATACGTTTCCTCCCATTTTTACATCGGGAACGAACAGGAAAAGCACCGCTACCAGCATAAGGATAAACGATATCAACGTAAAGACGAGACCGCAAATAAGCACGCCCTTTCGGGCTGGCATATTTTTGTACGGCTGTACTCCTTGCGGAATGAATTTGTCGCTGTTTTTCATTTGCTACACCGCTTTATAATTTATGTAAATAATATACCTTAATTCGACGGCATTGTCAACTCGGAAGACAGCGTAGCGTAAAACACGTCTGCGGCGCCGAAGCACATATACGAGAAATCGTTTGCAGCCGTCCCCTCGAACAGCATCGAAACACGACGTTCGCCGCCTTCGAGCGGTTCGCGCACAAGGACGGGGTTTGTTCCCGCGGCGGCGAACACGGGAAGTACCGACTCGCCGTCGAAGCGCATGAGCGCGAATTTCGTCTCGTTTTTCAGAATAAAGAGCTCATTTTCTCCGTTGACGGCGGAGTAGATTATGCCGTCGCCGTTTACGTCGAACGGCATGTCATAATTTCCTTTATCGAGCGTTATCGCATACGAATCCTGCAATTCCAGATGGGAACAGAATTTATACGCCGTTTGTCCCGAGATTGCGATGATATTGTTTCCGCGTGTGAGCAATGCAACGCTCGCCGCGCCCTCGATAAGGAAAGAGCAGTCGGGCTTTGCGGTCGCGCCGTCTATGCTTATAAGCTGAATGCCTTCCCCGCTTTCCGCCGCGATGACGAAGTTTCTGGAAGCTCCCGATATTGATGGCAGAAGCTGCACAAATCGACAGTTTAGCAACTCGCTTTCACAGCAAAAACCCTCGTTTTCGTCATAAGAGATGATTTTTATTCCGCTTTGATTCTGTACGACAAGAGTCGTCCGCGTAAGTGAAATCGCATATAGCAGCTCGGCGTTTTCGATAGAATGCAGGAAATTTTTGCGTGCGATTTCCAAAGATCTCGTTATATTCAGCGCCACGAGCTTATCCGCGTTTGCCGCGAACAGCGTGACGCTCGTGCCCGACCTGAAAAGCGTATACGATGAATATCCTTCGCAGGAGTTTTCGGCAATAAGTCTGCATTCGCCGTCGTACAGTCTGAGCTTGGTGCTGTCGGCGGTTTTTGTGATTATCAGCAAACCGTTTTGTACAAGACCCTGACCGACATAAACCTCGTCCTCCTCCGCGATTTTGCAGACATCGCGGAGCTTGTGTCCGTCGAACAGCGCCATATGTATACCTTTAGACCTTACGTCGTACTGTTCGGATTCGCTTGAAAGGATGACCAGACGTTTACCCTCGTAATACGCCGAGTCGAGAAGAGCTTCCGCGCAGTCTCCGCCGACGTGGCTTACCGTCAGCTCTCCTACGGTTTCTCCTTGTCTTGGCAGCGAGCTGTAAACGGGTTCCTTTACGGGAGGCGGAGGGATTATGTCGGACGTGCCGCCCCCGTCGCCCGCGCCTGCGATATCGGGCGGAGTGGTACCTTTGTTTTTGTTGAGAACCGCATTAAGCGCCAGATAGATTGCTACTGTCAAAGTCAGGAGCAGGATAATTGCGAGCCATTTTGCGATAGTTTTTTGTCTTTGCATTTTTCACCTCGACTTATGCTATCACAAACTATATCCGCAATTTTTCCGTTGGCGTCGCATGACAGAGAGCGCATTGGCGGATTTTGCAACGCTTTTTCTATCGCCGGTAAAAAGTTGTCCGAAAAACTCTCGTTTTGGCATAGCGTAAAGGCGCCGTATTCTTCCGCGAGATTTGCGTTGTAAATCTGGTCTCCGCGCGAAACGCCTTTGGGCAGCGGGACGAACACCGCGCGCTTTTTAAGAGCGGAGATTTCATAAACGGCGGTTGCACCCGCGCGTGAAATTATGACGTCGCAAGCGGCGTAAAAATCGGCTATATTGTCTGCATATTCAAAGCGCAGATAGTTTGGAATATTTTTCGGTTGCGCGCCTAACTTTGGGTTGCCGTTCTGAGACGGAAACGCGCCTCTTCCGCATACGTGCAGTACGAAATATTTTTCCGTGAGCTTGGGGCGAAGTTTTTCTACCTGTTCGTTGAGATACTGCGCGCCCGACGAGCCGCCGAGTATGAGCAGAACTTTTTTCGAGGTTGAGATTCCGAGCGCTTTGCGCGCCTCCGTCTTTTTTGAGGAGAAGAGGCTTTCGCGAAGAGGCATTCCGACGGTTATGCCGTCGAATTCGGAATGCGGATTTGCTTTTAATAGAGTAGCGCCGTATCGTTTTGCGAGCTTGTTGGCAAGCCCGAGCGTGAGGTCGGACTCGTGAGCGAACACGGGAATGTCCAGCTTGCTCGCGGCGATTACAACGGGAAGGGATACGAATCCGCCCTTTGAAAAGACTGCGGACGGCTTGACCTTTGAAAGCGTTTCCTTGGCTTTATCCACCGCGCGTTTGAGCGTGAAGGGGATTTTGAGATTGTTGGCAATAGCAGACGGCGACAGAGAGCGTATCAGCTTGATTACGGGGACTCCGTGATACTTCAATCCGTTTTGTGTGGCGAGCTTTCTTTCCATGGTTTTCCCCTCGCCGCCGATATAGACGCACTTGAAGCCGCGCCTTTGAAATTCTGGAATAAGCGCGAGATTCGGATATATATGACCGCCCGTGCCTCCTCCCGTGAAAGCTATCGTTTTGTTTTGATTTTTATTTTGGGATATCTTTGAAACCTCGGACATACGTTCACCTCGAATACTTTTGTGCTTATAGTATGTCTTAGCCTCCGAAAAGTTTTCAAAACTATGCATTCAAGCGTAAAAAGTGATTATTTCGGTCTTGAAATTTATGAAACCTTATGGTAAGATTTCATTATATTGATATATACGCGCGCAAGCGCAACATTCAGGATTCGGGGGTTAATATGAAAAACGTTAAATTCGTAAGTTTTGACGGCACCGTTTTACAATGCTACGTCTGGGACGAGGTGAGAAATCCCAAGGGGGTCGTGCAGATTGCGCACGGAATGGCGGAGCACGCGCGCCGCTACGACAATTTCGCAAGCTATCTCAACAAAAACGGATATATCGTATTCGCAGACGACCATCGCGCCCACGGCATGACGAGCACCAAGCAGTCCGCAAAGAGCATAAAGGGCTATCACAAGGGCGATATATATATGGATACCGTCCGCGACGAGGTGACTATAACGGCGTACCTTAAAGATACCTACAATCTGCCCGTAGTGTATTTCGGTCACAGCTACGGCAGTATGGTGGGGCAGAGATACATAGAAGAGTGCGCCGAGCATACGGGCGCGATACTCAGCGGCTCGGCTATGATGAAGGGCGCGCTTCTCAACACGGGTTGCGCGATTATCGGCTTGCAGTATAAGCTGTGCGGAGGAGAGAAAGTCGGCAACCTTGCAAACAATCTGTCTTTCGGCTCCTACAACAAGCCCTTCAAAAAGGAAAAGCTGCCTTATGCTTGGCTGTCCCGCGACAAAGAGCAGGTCAAGAAATATATACTCGATGAGCAGTGCGGCTGGGTTATGTCCACGGCATTCTTCAAGTGGTTCTTTACGGGGCTTAAATCCTCGTACAGAGATGAGAACCTCGCAAAGATTGACAAAAACAAGCCTATCGCGATTTTCTCCGGCGACAAGGACCCTGTGGGCGGCAACGGAAAGCTCGTGAAGAAGCTGTACGAGCAGTACGTAAATCTGGGCGTTAAGGACGTGACGATGAAGCTCTATCCCGACGCGCGCCACGAAATCCTCAACGAGATAAACAACGCCGAGGTCTATGCCGACGTGCTTGCCAAAATCAACGAAATGATAGGTTGAAAGATTAGATAATGGAATTTTATAAACTTAAAGCAGTAATATCGAAGCCCGTCTTGCCGACGGGCTTTTTCGTTAATCAAAGGTGGTTGGGATTGAAATTCGGAATCTCTTTCAAATAGTCCTCAGACAAAGATATTGCAAGAGTGGAAATTTTATATTTCCGCATTCGATTTCGATTGTAAAGAAAGCGACAATATGTTATAATCTATATATTATTATAATTATGCATAATTGCGGTTAGGGTGAAAATGGCAAACAGAGATTACAACGCGCGCGACATAAACGTCCTCGAAGGGTTGGAAGCGGTAAGAAAACGCCCCGGTATGTATATCGGCACCACGGGCGAGAAGGGTATGCATCATATCCTTTGGGAGATTATCGACAACAGTATAGACGAGGTGTCAAACGGCTTCGGCGACACGGTGCGCATCGAGCTTCTCGACGACAACGTAGCTAGGGTGAGCGACAACGGCAGAGGCGTGCCCGTGGATAAGCACCCCAAGCTGAAAATAAGCGGCGTAGAGGTCGTATTCACGCAGCTTCACGCGGGGGCTAAGTTTGACAACGGGCAGTACGCTTATTCGGGCGGTCTTCACGGCGTGGGCGCGTCCGTAACCAACGCGCTGTCCGAATGGCTGAACGTAGAGGTCAGACGCGACGGAAACCTTTATAGGGTTGAGTTCCACTCGCCGCAGATAGGCAACCGCATAAAGAGCGGCATAACCAAAACGCCGCTCTCAGTTGTCGGCAAGGCGAAGGGTACGGGCACTGCGGTTACGTTCAAGCCCGACGAGAGAGTGTTCGGCAAAGAGCGCTTCAATTATATGACGATTGCCACGCGTATACGCGAGAAAGCGTATATGAACAAGGGCATAACCGTCATAATCGACGATATGCGCACTCCACTGTTCGGAGGCACGGACAAGCACGACGTTTTCTGCTATAAGGGAGGTATCGAGATCGAAGAGCGTCGTGTAGGGAAAGAGTGTCTACGACAGTGTAGATCTCGGT
>CANDBF010000049.1 GCA_947382865.1 uncultured Clostridia bacterium | reverse complement strand
TTTTTCCGAATTTACGTTCCCGCTATTTCTTTCTTTTTACGATAACGAGTTTTCAGCCGCATAGTCTTTAAATGCCAAATTGCTGCGAATTGGAATTCATTTGCGATACCTAGAAGCGACAGTTTATAATTTTAAAGCATTATTTCAGCAGGTCTTCTCCGCCGTTGGGATAATGGCATCTCAAAAGCCGCGCAAGTATTTTGGGCACTCCGCGCAACACACCGTATTTTTGCAACGCTTGAATAGCGTATTCCGAACATGACGGCGTAAAAACACAGCGCAAGCGTACTCTTGCGGGCGCGAATCGCTGATAGACCCGAATACACCATATGAATATCGACCGCAAACGTATCAGTATATAAAGCCCGAGCGCTCCTAAGGAGACTCCCAAAGATATAGCAAGCGTGTTTTCACGCAACGAGAAATACAGCGCGCAAAACAACGTGCACCATATGGCAAGCGGAATAAATACGTTGAGGAGCAGTTTGGGTACGCTTATATGCGGTCTGTACAATTCCCTTTCGCACATATTGCCATCAACGGCTTGCATCAGCGAATTTATTGCGGACTGTCTGAGCAATACATTGGAAAAATCCGTCTCCGATAAATCTATCGAAGACGGAATTTCCGTACATTCACAAACCCTGACTTCTGCCTTGTCTGACAATTACGCCTCGTGCACAAATATGAGCATATAGAACGTCATCGTGACGACGTGTTTGTTGAATAAGCAGCCCTGCTCCTGTTCGGTGGAGATTGCTTCCATCGAATGATATGACCAACCCTGCTGAGCATAAGATGAAATAATCTGTTGAAAATTTGCAACCGCTGCGTTGTTGTCTGCCTTTTTACCCAAAATCTGAGTGCTTGTAGGTCCTGCGACCAGTTTGTACTGCTTCATATTATTCTCCTCGTAAAGCAATGCTTTGCTATATTGAATTATAAAATGCAAACACTTCAAAGTCAATCAAATCGCCGAAAAAATTCTAGTTTTATTAGAATATTTTCATCGCACAAATTTCGGCGTTTCTTTCGTACGCATCGCAAAATCCAATATTCGCTTACCAAAATGAGCAATTATAATGCCTACTTTATCCATAGTACGGCAAGCAAAATGAATCAAAACAAACGCGATTATGGCAATTAAAAAGCGCCAATCTGACCGATTGGCGCTTTTAACGCTACGTTTCGTGCTGATAAACCGATTATTTGATAAATGCCGAGAAAGCCTTGTGCGCCGAGTAAACGTCGGCTTTGGAGACGAGCTCGTAAGGCGCGTGCATGGAGAGCACGGGCACGCCCATATCCACCGTGTCGATATTGTTGTTTGCTATATACATAGCGACCGTTCCGCCGCCGCCGAGGTCCACTCTGCCGAGCTCGCCCGTCTGCCAGATTACGCCCGCCTCGTCGAGCACTCCGCGCAAATATCCGATATATTCCGCCGACGCGTCGCTCGAACCCGACTTGCCGCGGGAGCCTGTAAACTTCGTAAGCGTTACGCCGCGGTTTACAAAGCCGACGTTCATCTCCTCAAACGCGGATGCGTACGCAGGGTCGTAGCCCGCCGTTACGTCCGCCGACAGACACATGGAATGCTCGCGAAGCACGGCGGGATTTACGCCGTAGCTCTTTGCGATTTCGTCGAGCAAGTCGCGTATCAATATGCACTGCATTCCCGTGTTGCCCTCCGAGCCGATTTCCTCCTTATCCGCAAGGATAGTAAGAACGGTCTGATTGGTTTCCGTTTCCAGCGTAGCGGTGATTTCGGGATAGGCGCACACTCTGTCGTCGTGTCCGTAGCTGGCTACAAACGCTCTGTCAAGACCTACGTCCTTAGCTTTGACTGCGGGAACGGCTTCGAGCTCCGCGCTGAGGAAATCCTCCTCAACTATACCGTACTTCTCGTTGAGAATGGCGAGCACGCCCTTCTTGACCGCGTCGCTATCCTCTCCCGCGGCGGGAATGCCGCCGACGATAAGGTTGAGGTTTTCCGCCTGAAAGACCTCCGATATAGTCTTCTTATACTGCTCCTGAGACAGGTGCGGCAGAAGGTCGGTGATATAAAACACGGGGTCGGAGTCGCTCTCGCCGATGTTGATGTTTATCTTTTTGCCGCCTTTGAGCACTACAACTCCGTGCAGCGCAAGGGGAATTGTGAGCCACTGATACTTCTTTATCCCGCCGTAATAGTGGGTTTTGAGGAATGCTATATCCGACTTTTCATAGAGCGGGACCTGTTTAAGGTCGAGTCTGGGGCTGTCCACGTGCGCGACGAGAATGCGTACGCCGTTCTTCGCGACGTCGGCTGTACCCGCGTGCAGGAGGAACAATCCCTTGCCGCGGTTGTTGTAGTAGAGCTTGTCGCCCTTATTGATTTTGTCGCCGAGCGTATAAGGCTTATATCCTTTTTTCTCCGCCATAACGATGGTTTCGGCAACGGTTTCGCGCTCCGTCTTACCGTTGTCGAGGAACTTTTTATAGCCCTCGTTGTATTCGAAGATACGCTTGCGCTCCGCCTCGTCGGCGACGGCGTATATGTTCTTTCTGCTGTAAGTCAAATCCATACTGCACCTCGATATAATAGTATTTACCGCAATATAATACCACCGCGCGCCCCAAAAATCAAGGGAAATAGCCTCGGATTGGCTATTTGCAATTCGTTTAAGCTGTTTTTAACAATCGAAGCCGTCGGCAAATCCTTGCGAAAAGCCGACCGCTATGTTATTCTAGTATAGAATAAAATAGGAAAACTCAAAGGAGTGAGTGCAATATGGCGATAAGAAATTTTCTTTCCTCTCGCGAGGAGAGCTGCAAGCGGCTCGTCGAGCTGCTGGGCAGACGCTTCGAGTACGTAAGCGTGCTTGGCAGCGACGTGACGACCAAAAACGTCGTCGTGAACCGCCGCACCTCGCGCGTGGATACGGATACCGACAGCGACAGAGGCTTCGTCGTAAAGATGTCAAGCGGCAGAGCCTTTTACGAGTATTCTACGGACGAAATAAGCGGCGACGTGAACGCTCTCGCAGACAAGATTCTGACGGAAGTAACCGCGGCGGAATGCCTTGATAAGCACATGATTCAGTCGCGCCCGGTGGCGGACGAGCCTCTCGTCAAGTCTTTCGTACGCGAAAACGATTTTGACGGGTACACCGACGCACAGATGCTCGACTGCTGCAATAAAATCAAGGACGATATTCTTGCCAAAAGCGAAAACGTCGTAAACGCGGCGGTTATGCTCAGACTGCTTGACGTAAACAAGATATTCGTAAGCAAAAACCGTCTGCTCGAACAGGCGTACACTTGGGTAAACGGCTTTGCGGTCGTCAACTATCGCGAGGGCGAGAAGATGGTAAGCGCGCGCGAGGGCGAGTGCTCCCACCTGCTCGGCGAGGTGATGAACGCTCTCCCCGATAAGGCGGAAAGGCTCGTTGCAAAGGCGCGCAAGCTGGTCGCGGCGAAGCCCGTGACTCCCGGTATATACGACGTCATCACCGACCCGTCCGTAACCGGACTGCTTGCGCACGAGGCTTTCGGACACGGTGTGGAAATGGATATGTTTGTCAAAGACCGCGCGCTTGCGGCAAGCTATATGGGCAAGTACGTCGCTTCCCCTATCTGCAATATGCGCGACGGAGCGGCTTCGACGCTTTCGGTGGCAAGCCATTTCTTCGACGATGACGGCGTGCTTGCGCACGATACTCAGATTATCAAGGACGGCATTCTTGTAAGCGGAATAAGCGACCTCGTGAGCGCGAGCGAGCTTGGCACGGAGCCTACCGGCAACGGCAGAAGACAGGATCATACGCGCAAGGCGTATTCGCGTATGACGAACACCTTCTTCGAGAGCGGAAAAGATAAGCTCGAGGATATGATAGCCTCCATAAAGCACGGATATATGATATTCGAGACCAACAACGGAATGGAAGACCCCAAAAACTGGGCTATTCAGTGCGTTGCCGAGTACGGCATAGAAATCGTGGACGGCAAGCTGACGGACAACTACGTCTCCCCCGTCGTGATGAGCGGCTATGTGCCCGACGTACTCAAATCCATATCGATGATATCGGACGCATTCAAGGTAGAGGGCGCGGGAATGTGCGGCAAGGGACATAAGGAATGGGTGCGCGTCTCGGACGGCGGACCCGCATTGAAGCTGAGGGTGAAACTGGGATGAAAAATCTGGACATAATAAAAGAGGTATTGAGCAATCAGAAAGGCGCCGACGGATATAGCGTACTCGCAACGGATACGCTATCCTACGAGCTGTTTTTCGTACACGGAAAGCTGGAAACCGTGCGCAAATCAGAGCACTCCTCCGCACAGGCGAGCGTGTACGTTAAGCACGACGGTAAGCTCGGCAGCGCCAATTTCGGCATCGATTCGAGCGCGACCGCGCAGGACGTGGAGGCAAAAGCCGCGCAGGCGGCTGAAAAAGCGCTTATGATTTTCGACGAGCCCTACGAGCTCGTGAACGGAGGAGAATGCGCAGGAGAGATAAAATCCAACCTGTGCGGCAGAGACGAAAAGCAAATCGCGGCGGACGTCGCAAACGCGGTTATGTCCGCCTGCACGGAAAAGGACTGCGGCATAAACGCGCTTGAAATATTCGTCGTGACAAAGACGAGCACCGTCATAAACAGTCTCGGCGTAAACAAACGCCAGACCAAGCATACCGTAAGCATAGAGGCTATCCCTACCTGCAATGCGGAAAAGGAATCCGTCGAGCTCTTTGAAACCTACGAATACGGCAATCTTGACGAGCAAGCCGTTATGCGCGAAATCGCGGCGAGAGTACAGGACGTAAGCGCGAGAGCAAAGGCTAAAAAGCCCGAACGCACGCTCGACTGCCCCGTCATACTCAACCCCTACGATATAAGGGAAATGTTTGAGGAAATCGTTGCCGATGCGGATTATTCAAGAGTTTATCTGCACTCCAATCTTATGAGCGTAGGAGACAAGTGGCAGACCAATCCCGTCGGCGACAAGCTGACGGTGACGATGCGCGGCGCAATCGACGGAAGTCCCGCCAGCGCGCTGTTCGACAGAGACGGCACCACGCTTAAAGACGTCGTTATCATAAAAGACGGCGTATTGACGGCAAATTTCGGTTCTAACAGATTCGCGCAGTATCTGGGCAAGGACGCGACGGGCGCGCTCGGCTGCATAAACGTCGAGGCGGGAAACACTCCCTGCGAGCAGCTCATGAAAGAACCGCACCTCGAATGCGTATATCTGAGCGGCTTGCAGGTAGACCTTTACAACGACTATATCGGCGGCGAAATCAGACTGGCGTACTATTTCGACGGCGACAAGCGCATCCCCGTGACGGGCATCGCGATGAGCGGCAAGCTGAGCGAGGTGCTTAATACCCTTACCCTCTCCAAGGAAACCGTCGTAAGCGGCGCATACAAGGGTCCCGAAAAAATCAAACTCGGCAAACTCACTATTTTCTAAGCGGCAGGCAATGGCAAAGAAAGACAGGCATAATGACGATTGGGATACGGGCGTAGTCATCGCCCCTATGAACGGGGACGAGCTTCCGAAGTATCGCAGAATGGCGTACATGAACCGCAAAAAACGCCCCTCAAAGGAGGAGCGCAAAATGCACAAGGAAATGTACTCCAAAAAGGAACGTCGCGCAATCGTGCGCGCGGGTCTTGCCGTTATGCTTCCGAGACTGATGATTGCCGTCGTCGCGTTTGCGGTGGTGATTGTGGTGATGTGGCTGTGGCTGAGGTAGATGTCGCGCAAAACGTTATGCCTTGCTATGCTACGGCACGCAAAATCATCGCGCAATAAGCATGTGATTGAATTAAGCAACCTATGCGCGCTGAGTTTTGCTATAAGCGCGAACTCATACGGTACAAAATGATGGAAGTGAATTCCATCATTTTGTAAAATTAAATTTAACAGGTAAAGCACAAAAAGCGCGAAGTAAATTTACACTTTTTGATTAGTTGGTTTTTAAGCGGATATTTTAATCTACATTTAAGACAAAAAATGCGCACTCAAACGAGTGCGCATTTCGTATCGCTTCACTGAAACGTATTATTGTTTCGTAAACGTAGCATTATACACGTTGTCACCATAACCTCCGGATAAATGCACCGACAGACTGGTTCCACTTAACGTAGCTGTATTCGCATCGTCGTCATATGCCGCAAAATTGCTGAGATTAGCTACGTTGCCGCTGATAGTATACGTGAAATCATATGTGTCGTTATACTTACCCGTTCCGTCACCGTTGAAAACGATTGTGTTTCCGCCGGATTTATATGTTCCGGCAAAAGCGTCCGACGCGGGAGCTTGAGTGCCGCCGACCTTAGTGATCGTTTTGCCGTTCAACGGGCCGGCGAAAGTGTCCGAATCGGTGCACGCAATCGTTATAGTTCCGTCGTCGTTAAGGGTGAACGTCCAGTTATAGCTGAGGAAATTGTTTATCGTGATAGTATTGTTAGATATCGTGTAAGCGTGCGTGCCGTTATAATAACTGCTTGTAGGATACTTCGAGCTGCTTACCGTAAGCGTACCGTAGCCGTCGAAAGAAAACGCATATTGATAGAAGTTATCGCTTTCGCTCTCATTAATCCAATCGCCTGCGAACGCGTCCTTTTCGGCCTTGGAATACTTAGCGGTAACGTCACAAGCCGCTTCGTCATCATAATATGAAAGAGTGAGCGTACTTCCGGAAATCGTCGCGGTATAATTTCTAGAATCGGCCGTAAACTTAGCTGCCCCCCCGTCAATAGTATATGCGACATATTTATTGCCGAGATTTACAGTACCCTTTCCGTTGAATATCATCGCATCGAACATATAACCGGAAGCCTTCGTCCACTTACCCTCGAAAGCGTCAAGCTCTACGACAGGCTCCGCGGTCTTGGTATACGTCTTAGTAACGGTGCTGAGCTCTACGCCGCCGTCGCCGTCATCGGCTCCGCACTGGTGCGAAATCGTAAGAGTATCTCCCGAAACAGTGACAGTATAATCACGCTCTACGCTCGGCCTATCGCAGTTTTCTTTCGCTTGGAACGTAAGCACCGTTCCGTTGTAATTCGCCTTGTAGGTGTAAGCCGTATCATTGTAGTTGACTTTCTTCGTCGCCGTATTTATGCTGACGTAGTTGTCGCTCGTATCCTTCCACCAGCCCGCAAAGTCCTCCTCGTGAGAATTGATATCCGCGCCGTCCTGAACATATATC
>CANDBF010000048.1 GCA_947382865.1 uncultured Clostridia bacterium | reverse complement strand
CTCGCTCACAGGCAGAAAACAGAATTGCCTGTTCGCTTGTACATAGCGTCAAGCTAGGCGCTCGGATTGGTGCGCGCCTTGCACGCGCCGGCAGCCTCTTGAACAGCGACGCGTCGTGTACCGCCTTATCAATCTTTATTCCAGCAAAATGTAGCGATTTACTTGCCTCATTTGCCCCTCGTGAGTTTGCGTTTATAGCAAAATTCATTGCGAATAACACTTATATGTTAAAACTGACAAAAACTAGTCGCAATGATTTTGCGTGCCGCAACGAAGTGAAGCATAACGTTTGGCGCAAACTATTAATTTCGCTTTGCAGAGCTCATAATCTGTGTTAAAATCTACCTATGATTATATGCGGTTTTGAAAAATTTTCTATGGTGGATTACGCGGACAAGATTTGCTGTACAGTATTTACGGGCGGCTGTAATTTCCGCTGTCCGTTCTGTCACAACGGGTCGCTCGTTATCGGCGACGTGGCGGCAAACAGGATTGACGAGGGCAAGGTCTTCGATTATCTCGAAAAGAGGCGCGGGCTTGTGGACGCAGTAAGCGTTACGGGCGGTGAAGCTACGTTGCAACCCGACCTAGACGTATTCTTCCGTCGCGTAAGGGAGCTGGGATATATCACAAAGCTGGATACCAACGGGCTTAACCCCGCCGTGCTTGAAAAGCTGCTCGACGAAAAGCTGCTCGATTATGTCGCTATGGATATAAAGAACAGTCCCGAAAAATATCCGCTTACCACAGGGCTCAAAAGCGTGGATATGGACAAAATCAACGCGAGTATGCGCCTTATCAAGGAAAGCGGGACGGACGGCGAGTTCCGTACGACGCTGATAGAGGAGTTCCATACCGAGGACGATATGCGCAAAATCGCGGACTGGGTGAGCGGCGCGAAAAGATATTATATACAGAACTATAAGGATTCGGAGGGCTGTATTGAGCACGGCTATCATCCCGTGCCCAAGAGCAGAGCGGAGGAATATCTGCTTCTGTTCAAGGATAAAGTTCGGATAACGGGGCTACGCGGCTTCGATTGATATAGACGACGCGGTATTTTATATATGGCGAAAAAAGTCGGATTTACATTGGGAACCGCCGTAAATAAAAATTTGTTATCGGAATATAAAAAGGCAAGCGAATGTGCTTGCCTTTTTGATTTCTCAGGCCGAATTACCGGCTCGCAGAGCCCGCTTATTGCTTTTATGCGCATAGGTTTGTTTTGGTTTTATCGGATTTCCGCGTGTTCATATTCACGCGCATAGCGTTTAGTATTGCTATCACCGCCACGCCTACGTCGCCGAACACCGCTATCCACATATCCGTTATGCCGAGCGCGGAGAGGACGAGTATCGCCGCCTTCACCGCGAGGGAAAATATAATATTTTCGCGTACGACGCGCATAGTCTTGCGCGCGATTCGCTTTGCAAGCGGCAGTCCGTTCAGGTCGTCCTTCATAAGTACGATATCCGCCGCTTCAATCGCCGCGTCGCTGCCTATCGCGCCCATTGCCACGCCTACGTCCGAACGCATAAGCACGGGCGCGTCGTTTATGCCGTCTCCCGTAAAACATACGACGTCGGTTTTCTTCTTCTGCGCAAGGATGTTTTCCACCTCGGCAACTTTATCCTGCGGGAGCAGGGAGGCTTTGTATTCGTCTACGCCGGTCTGCGCCGCGACGGATTTTGCAACCTCTTCGTTGTCCCCCGTGAGCATAACAGTGCTCGCGCCCGTCTTTTTAAGCTCGGCAAGAGCGGAGGGTGTTTCCTCTTTAAGCTCGTCCGCAATAAGTATGGAGCCTATAAATTCGCCGTTTCTTGCGACGTACACCGCTGTACCCGCGCCGCTTTGCTTTTGGTAGGCGATTGCGTTTTTAAGCATCAGCTTTTCGTTGCCGCAGAGTATAATATCAGTTTCGCCGCTCGGCATTGCCGCAGACGCGACGACTCCCTGTCCCGCTACGTTTGTGAGGGTGTAATTCCCGTCGCTCACGGCGGGATGGCAGGAGAGTATGGATTTTGCTATCGGGTGGGACGAGCCCTGCTCCGAGATAGCCGCAAGCTCCAAAATTTCATCGCGCCGCGCTTCGGGGCAGACCTGCGTTACGGCGAAATTCCCCTTTGTGAGCGTGCCCGTCTTGTCGAAAACGAATATATTCGCCTTGTCGAGTTTTTCCAGATAGTCCGAGCCTTTTATGAGTATGCCGCGCTTGGAAGCCGCGCCTATTCCCGAGAAGAATGAGAGCGGAATGGATATGACGAGCGCGCAGGGGCAAGATACGACGAGGAAGCTGAGCGCGCGGTACGTCCACTCCGACCACGCTCCCGTGACCGCGCCGGGGATAACCGCGAGCGCGACGGCGAGGAATACGACGATAGGGGTGTAGTATTTTGCAAATCGGGAAATGAAGTTTTCCGTTTTGGATTTCTTGTCCGCCGCGTTTTCAACGAGGTCGAGGATTTTGGAAACCGTGGAATCGTAAAATTCCTTTTCCGCTTTTATTTCGATTTGCGACGTGAGATTTACGCTTCCGCTTATGACATAATCTCCCTCTGAAATCTCTCTCGGCAGGGATTCGCCCGTAAGCGCTTTTGTATCTATGGAGGAATTGCCCTTTATGCAAACGCCGTCGAGGGGAACTCTCTCGCCGGGGTTGACGAGGATTATTTCGCCGATCTTCACCTCGTCGGGGAAAATTGTGACAGCCGCGCCGTCCCTTATTACGTTGGCATAATCGGGTCGAATATCCATAAGCGAGGAGATGGATTTTCGCGATTTATTTACGGCATAATGCTGAAAGAATTCGCCGACCTGATAGAACAGCAAAACCGCGCACGCCTCGTCGAAGCCCTCTATGCGTTCGCCGCGCACGCCGCTTACTATTGCAAGCGCAAACGCGCCGAGAGTGGCGACGCACATAAGGAAGTTTTCGTCAAACACCTGTCCGTGCGCGATATTTCTCGCGGCTCTGAACAGCACGTCGCAGCCTATCGTCGCGTATATCGCAAGATACAGGAAGAAGGGCAGAAGCCAACCCAAGTCCGAATGCACGCACTCGGCAAGACCTATGGCTTTGTCAACCGCGAATACGACGATAAACGCGCCGAGAGCGACGAGTATGCGTATGAGATTTTTTTGTTCTTTTTTACTTAAATCGAGCTTTAACATATCCAATCCGCTATATTATCTTACGATTATGCAATCAGGTTCGATTTTTTTGCATACGCGCACAATCTCGTCGACTATGCTTTCCACTCTCGCTTCATCCAAGTCCACGGTGAGCTTTTGCGACATAAAGCTGACGTTCGCTTCGTTTACGCCGTCTATCTTGGAGATAGCGCGCTCCATTTTCGCGGCGCAGTTGGCGCAGTCCAGATCTTTGAGTCTGTATACTTTTTTCATATCCGTCTCCTATAATTGAGTATTTATTTTATTGAGCAATTATTCAATCGTTGCTCTTTAATTTATTTTCGCAAAAAGTGCGAATTCACTTCGCGCTTTTGCACCTTACAGCAAGATTTGAAGCTCTGTTCAAATATTGTCGCTGTGCGTACACGCAATACGCTTGCGTATGGAGTGTGTGACACTCGGCGCAATAACTATTCCTCATTTATGTGCGTTATGCCGCTTTCGATGATTTGCATCACGTGGTTGTCGTCAAGGCAGTATTTGACTTCCTTGCCCAGCTTGCTCGCCTTGACCAGCTTCGCGGCGCGCAGCACTCGCAGCTGATGGGACACCGCCGATATGCTCATTCCTACGACCTCGGCGATTTCGTTGACGAACAGATCCTTTACGGACAGACAGCTCATAATCTTTGCGCGGGTAGGGTCGCCGAATACCTTGAAAAAGTCCGCCACCGCGACAATCGTATCGTCGTCGGGAATCCTGTTTTTTACGAACTCCGCGTTTGCGCTCAGTCCCTCGGAATATGTTCCCGTTTTGATTTCGTCCGTCATAATTGCCTCCAATAGTTGAACAATTTTTCAAATGTTCAAATATAGTTTATGCGATTGCTTGCAGTTTGTCAACCGTTTTACAAAAATTATTTAGATTGATACGGCTTGCAAAATTTGTCAGTCCGTCAGCCGTTTATTTTATCGGATTTGTAACCAAATTCCGGTGTAAAAATATAATTATATATAAAATCATAATAAATAGATAGAAACATACTGATTTTACTTGCGACGGACAAAAACAAAATGATATAATACTGTCGTAAATTTTTTGGAGGGCAATATGAAAAAAAATCTTGAAACCCAAAAGGTTCAGTTTACGGAAACGGTTCTGCGCGATTCAAACCAATCGTTGATTGCGACGCGTCTGCCGTATTCCAAATTTGCCGATATTCTTCCCACAATGGACAAAGCGGGCTATTATTCCGTAGAGTGCTGGGGCGGAGCGGTGTTCGACGTATGTCTTAGGTTTTTGGACGAGGACCCGTGGCAGAGGCTGCGCAATATACGCAAGGCTATGCCCAATACGAAGCTCCAAATGTTGCTCAGAGGGCAAAACCTGCTCGGATATAAACACTATCCCGATGAAATCGTCAAAATGTTTGTGGAGAAGTCCGTTGAAAACGGTATCGATATTATCCGCATATTCGACGCGCTCAACGACTTGCGCAATATAGAGGTCGCAACAACAGCCGCAATCAAGGCGGGCGCAACCGTATCGGGCACGCTCAGCTTTACGCAGAGCCCCGTGCATACTCTCGAAGCGTTTGCAAAGCAGGCGAAGGAGATGGAGAATATGGGCGTCGCGACCATCTGCGTCAAGGATATGGCGGGCGTTATGACTCCGCATGAGGCGTACGAGCTTATCGGCGCGATAAAGAGCGAGGTCAAGCTCCCCGTCGTGCTTCATACGCATTGCACTACGGGAATGGCGTTTATGACATATCTCAAAGCTATCGAAGCGGGAGTGGACGTCATAGACACTGCGACGTCCTGCTTCTCCGGCGGCACGAGCCAGCCCGCGACGGAGACTCTCAACTATGCGCTTAAACAGCTCGGATACGAAACGGGTCTGAACGACGATGCGCTCAAAGAGGTCAACGACTATTTCAAGCCTATCCGCGACGAGTACCTCAAAGACGGCACGCTCAATCCCAAGATGATGGCGACGGATACGGACGCGCTCAACTACAAGGTGCCGGGCGGAATGCTTTCCAACCTCGTGTCCCAGCTCAAAGCACAGAACGCTATGGATAAGTTTGAAGAGGTGCTTATCGAAACTCCCAAGGTGAGAGCCGACCTCGGCTATCCGCCGCTTGTCACGCCTATGAGCCAGATGGTCGGCGTACAGGCGACCAACAACGTGCTGTCGGGCGAGAGATATAAGAACATATCCAAGGAGGTCAAGGCGTATTGCAGAGGCGAGTACGGCACTTCCCCCGCGCCTATCAATCCCGAGGTCATGAAAAAGGCTCTCGGCGACGAGAAGCCGATAGAGGGCAGATACGCAGATACGTTGGAACCGATATTTGAAACAACCAAGGCGGAGCTTGCAGGCACCGCCAAAAACGACGAGGACGTGCTGTCCTATATTCTCTTCCCGCAGGTGACCGAAAAGTATTTTGCGGCGCGCAAGGCAAAGGAAGAGAAAATCGTCAAGTATACGATAGAGCCGATAAAGGAGTGAGTTTGTTATGGGTATATCCTTGCTGTGCGGAGTTTTGAAAAGCACCGACAAAATTCAGGTTGTCGACGCCCTTCTGCTTGCGCTCATAGGTATCGCAATCGTATTTATCATTCTCGCTGTTATTATGCTTATAGTTTCGATTGTCGGAAAGGCATTCGACAAAAGCGAGGTCTTGAAGGAAAAGCATCCCGAATGGGGCGAAAAGCTCGCGGCGGCAAAATCCAAAATGATGTTCTGGAAAAAGCTGAAAAAGGACGCGGAGGATGCGGAATCCGCAGAAGCCGCAAACCTGTCCGCTCCCGTTGCGGCAGGCACCTGCGGTGAACTTAAACTTATAAATACGGATGAGCGCGACGCGGCAATGATTATGGCAATCGTTGCGGATACGACGGGCACGCCGCTCAACGAGCTGCGCTTCAAATCGATAAAGAGAGTGGAGGAAGAAAAATGATTTATAAAGTCAGTCTGAACGGAAAAATATACGAGGTAGAGGTTGAGAAGGGCGAAGCGGTCATCAAGTCCGAATTCGACGCGGCTCTGCCGCAGGCGGCTCCCGCCGCTCCCGCGCAAAGCGCCGCTCCCGCGCAAAGCGCCGCTCCCGTAGCGACGGCGGCTCCTGCCGCGGCTGCTCCCGCTTCTGCGGCAAGCGCGGCGGCTATAACCGCGCCTATGCCCGGCAATATAAACGCAGTCAAGGTGACGAGCGGTCAGAGCGTCAAAAACGGCGACGTGCTCATCATACTCGAAGCTATGAAGATGGAAAACGAAATCGTCGCTCCCAAGGACGGCAAAATCGGACAGGTGTTCGTACAGAAGGGCGCGACCGTCGAAACGGGCGCACCGCTCGTCGAAGTGCTTTAAGGAGTCCGCATTATGAATGTAGGAGAAATACTTAAAAATCTAGGCGAAAGCACCGGATTTATGGGCTTTGGAGGAGCGGACGGCTGGAAAGCTCTGATTATGATAATCATTGCGCTGTTCTTCCTCTGGCTGGGCATCAAAAAGAAATTCGAGCCTCTTCTGCTTGTGGGCATAGCTTTTGGAATGCTGCTTACAAATCTCCCCGGCGGCGAGCTTTACCACGCCGAATGGTGGACGGGCGCGGACGCGGTTGCAAACGGAGTCAATTACGGCTACATATTGCAGCACGGCGGATTGCTCGATATACTGTATATAGGCGTGAAGACGGGCGTCTATCCCTGCCTCATCTTTATGGGCGTAGGCGCGATGACGGACTTCGGTCCCATGCTGTCAAGACCAAGTTCCATGATAATGGGCGCGGCGGCGCAGGGCGGCATTTATCTCGTGCTCATACTCGCGGTGGCGACGGGAATGTACTCGGGCGGCGAAGCGGCTTCGATTTCCATAATCGCGGGCGCGGACGGACCTACGGCTATATTCCTCACAAAGACTCTCGCTCCCGAGCTGCTTGCGCCTATCGCGGTCGCGGCGTACTCGTATATGGCTCTCATTCCGCTGTTGCAGCCTCCGTTTATGAAGCTGCTCACGACGAAGAAAGAGCGTATGACCGTTATGACTACGACGCGTAAGGTCAGCAAAAAAGAGAAGATCATATTCCCCATTCTGGTCACGATTATCGTGAGTCTGTTGCTCCCCTCGGTCGCTCCGCTTCTGGGAAGCCTTATGTTCGGCAACCTGCTCAAAGAATGCGGGGTCACGGAGAGACTTTCGGATACCGCGCAGAACGCGCTTATGAATATAGTCACACTATTCCTCGGCATATCCGTCGGCGCGACGGCGATAGGCGCGACTTTCCTCTCTGCGAAGACGATAGTCATCGTCGTGCTCGGACTTGCGGGATTTATCCTCGCGACTATTTGCGGATTGCTTATCGGAAAACTGATGTACGTGCTGTCCAAGGGCAAAATCAATCCCCTTATCGGCTCGGCGGGCGTATCTGCGGTGCCTATGGCGGCGCGCGTGTCCAATACGGTGGGATTGCAGTACAACAAGGGCAACTATCTGCTTATGCATGCGATGGGACCAAACGTCGCAGGCGTCATCGGCTCGGCTGTCGCGGCGGGCTTCCTGCTTGCGGTGTTTGCGTGATAACGCAATTTCGCGCGAGTCGCATATAATATGCAAAACGTATCGCGCGGCAATTTGTCGCGCGATATAAATATGACGTTCGGAGTGTCGGATGCAGAAAAGACATAGTATATTCGGTAGCGCGGTTCTGTTTGTCTGCGCCGTCGTATGGGGTTTGGCGTTCGCGTTTCAAAGGCGCGCCGCGGGATATATAAACCCCGTAGCTTTCAACGGAGTGCGCTTCGCATTGGCGACGGGCGTTATCCTTATACTGCTT
>CANDBF010000047.1 GCA_947382865.1 uncultured Clostridia bacterium | reverse complement strand
GTTGGAGGAGTTTATGGATAAATTTGACCTTTATCGTGATATCGCTTCGCGTACGGGCGGCGACATATATGTCGGCGTCGTGGGACCGGTGCGTACAGGAAAGTCGACGCTTATCAAGCAGGTGATGCAACAGCTTGTCGTCGACGGCATAGAGAACCCTGACGAAAGAAACAGGGCTATCGACGAAATTCCGCAGTCTGCGGACGGCAAGACGATTATGACTACGCAGCCGCGCTTCGTCCCCAATGAAGCCGTACGCGTTCCCGTAAGCGAAAATCTCGCCGTCAACATGCGGCTTATAGACTGCGTCGGCTATCTCGTCGACGGTGCGCTGGGCGCCGAGGAAGAGGGCAAGGAGCGTATGGTTTCCACGCCTTGGTCTGAGGAACAGATTCCTTTTTCCAAAGCGGCTGAAATAGGCACGCAGAAGGTCATAAAGGAGCATAGCACGATAGCGCTTGCCGTCACGACTGACGGAAGTTTTTCGGGTATCTCGCGCGAGCAGTATATCGCTGCCGAGGAGCGCGTGATAAGCGAGTTGAAGGAATGCGGAAAACCCTTTGCCATAGTGCTCAACGTTGCGGACGTAAATGCCGCGAGCGCGATGATATTAAAAGACGAGCTTGCCGCAAAATACGACGCGCCCGTGCTGTTGAAGAGCGCTGCCAATCTTAACGAGCAGGATATAACCGAAATTCTCGAAACCATACTTCTCGAATTTGCGGTCAATATCATAGATTTCGATTTGCCGCGTTGGGTGCAGGCGCTGCCTGCGGACAGCGGTATTGTCAAAGAGCTTATCGAAATCGTGAGAGGCTTGGGCGACGACGTAAGCAAGATGAAGGATTATGAAAAGATAGATAGCTTCTTCAAGAGCGCAGAGTATTGGCAGGAGCCCTATTCCATCAATCTGGACGCGGGCAAGGGAAGCGTCAACGTCAATCTCAATCCCAAGGACGGCGTATTCTACAAGGTTGCCAGCGAAGAGTGCGGAATTGATATCGGCGACGAATTCGACTTACTCACTCATCTCAAAAAGCTGTGCCGCGGCAGGGATAAGATAGAAAAAATCAATGCGGCTATGGAGCAGGTTGACGCGTTCGGCTACGGAATAGTACTTCCCACTATGGACGAAATCGAGTTGCACGAGCCCAAACTTTTAAGACAAGGGCAGCAGTACGGAGTTCAGCTCAAAGCGCACGCGCCGTCTTTGCACATTATGAGAGTGGACGTAGAAACCGAGGTAAGCCCCATTGTAGGCAGCGAACAGCAGAGCAAGGATTTCGTGGACAATATGTTGCAGGACTATGAAAACGACAGACAGGCGATTTTGGACACGAATATATTCGGAAGGTCGCTGAGTTCGCTTGTAGCGGACGGCATAAACAACAAACTGCACACCGTTCCCAACGATGCGGAGCAAAAAATGCGCAAGACGCTTGGAAGAATCGTCAACGAGGGCAGAGGCGGAGTGATTTGCATATTGCTCTGATGGCAGCGTAAATCCTCCGATTGCCGGTGAAGCGCATTCGTACCATGAGCGTAAGCGCGGAGCTGAAAAAGGTTAAACCGTTTGCAAAAGAGACTCCGCAAATTGCGATTGGTATGTCCGCCGTTTACGGCGGACATACTTTTATAATTGCGTTATTGCAAAGCAAAGACATCGCAGAGCGGCGCATAGAAAAGTTCTATCAAAAGCATAAAAATTATGACGTCGGGATTATGAAATACCGACGTCAAATTGATGCCGAATATTAATTTGATTTGTCAATATGCAAACGTATATTTAGCGCGGTAGTGCTCGTACATTTTTTGTTGCATTTCCTGTTCCGTGCTTCCGATAGCGAAGATTTTGCCGTATTTTGCAATGTAGTATTGTCCGCGCGGCACGTGCACGTAGTCGTAAACGCCGTTCTCCTGCGCTTCCGCAGAAGTAAGGAATTTTTGGGACGTGTCCTCGCGCGCTATGTAACACCTGTCGTCGAAATTTTGGCATATGGAATAGTTGCGATATATGTACGAGATGAAATCAATCGCTTCCTGTCTTGTGTTTTTGATATCGTATGTCATATCGTTTTTCAGAATTATGGCAAAGTCCTTGTTTATGATTGCGTATTCCAGTATCTCGTCATCTTCTCCGTCCAAATATGGAAGCAGGGCGTCTTTTTCGCCCATAGTCCAGTTTTGATGTTTTTTTGTCATATACATTCTGTACTTAGTGATACCGCTTTCCATATATTTATTATAGCAGTCGGGATGATTGCTTTCAATACCCGACAGAGAATTTTCAGGAATAATCGAAAACTTGTTTGCTTCAAAGCCCGAATAGCTTTTGCGTATTATATAGGAGAGCGTTTATTTCATCTTCCGACGCTTAATGGATATTAGCGCTTGCGTTGAAACCGGAATATGCGATTATCCGCAAAAAAAATACAGCGACGGCATTAGCCGTCGCTGTGTGCTGTTGTTCGGAAAGAGTTATTTAGCTGCTTTCTTCTTCTTGTTTACAAGTACTACAGTGGTAATCACTATCGCCGCTACGACGACTATCGCCAAAACGACCAAGCAGATGATGAGCACCGTGTTGGTTTTTGCGCCGTTATTGTCATTTGCAATATCGGGATAAAGTTCGCCGACTGCAACGATAATCTTAACGGGTTCGACCAATTCCAATCCTTCGCTTGCGGCTTTTTCCGCATAACGCGTTGCCGCCGCGTCGGATATGTACTGAATTTCAAGTTCGTTGTTCATCAGCATGTCAGCGTCGGAATAGGAGAGAGTAAGTTTTCCGTCTATGACTCTGTCCTTAATTTCAACACCGTTGAGCTTGACGCTGTAAATCTGATAGCCCGCGTCGGGAACGATAGAGTAGGTGTGCGAGGTCTCGTTGATTTCCGTATCGGGGTTGTCGGTTGCTTTCAGCGAGAGAATCTTGCCGTCTGCTACCGTAAGTTTGCCGCCTTTGCCTTCGATGCTTGCGAACACGGTTTTGTCGGTGGCTTTTTCGGCGTCAACGACTGCGACCATGTACGGAGAGAAACTTGTGACTGTCGCTACGATACCGAACTTGGTCACGACGCAGGGAACTTCCTCGATAGAATACGTATCCGTGGCTGGGTCGTGCTTGCGGTGGAAGAGTTTGAATGTTACGCCTTCGTCATCGGGACCGTAGCCTTGCGGGAAACCGAGCGCAATTTTTACATAGCTTCCGTCGGGTATCTTAGGATATTTTCCGCATATCTGCAAGGAAATGTCATACGTTTCGCTGTTTATGATATCGTCTTTGTTTACGTTGATATCATCGTGTCCGCTGATTTCGTCAAGCATTGTATTTACGGTATTCGTATCCGCTCTTTCCGCAACCAACATCATCTGGCTTCTTTCGTTTTCCGAGAAAGTGGTTTTGCCGTTCTCGTCTTTGAATTCCATTTCGGAAAGGTCCGAGTTTGCCACGAGAGTGGGTTGAGCGCAGCAATCTATCCAAAGTCTGCCGTCGTAATTGAAGCGAGCGGGGCAAGCTAAATACAATCTGCTGAAATTGTAATAAACGGTGTTGGGAATCTTATTAGACATGACAAACGTTGTTTGTCCGTTGGCGTCAATTCTTGCAACTTCCTTAGATGAGCCTACGTTGGTAAATACAAATTCGTAGCCTTCGCGGTTGTGTGCATACATTAGGCTGGGTGCAAACTTAAACCTTAACGTATTGCGTACCAATGTGGGGTCGCCGGAGCTTACTTCTCTTTCAACCAATTCAACCAAATCTCCGTTATCATTTACGGGATAGAATTTGGCATAATCCTGCGCATTGGGGTGCTCGGATACGAAATGAATTCCGATAGGCTGGTCTTCGTCGAGGATGTGCAAAGGTTCGGTATAGGTTATTTCCATAACAAACGCTTTGTTTTCGGCAACGGTACCGGGAGTCTGGCTGCTTCCCATATTGTCGTTTATGGTAAGTTCCGCACCGTGATTAGGCGTAGTCCTTGAAACGTAAGGCGCGGGAGTATAAGTGCCGAAAGTCTCGTTGATCTGAATATTGCCTACTGCAATAGCTTTGCTTTCATTCAACGTCTTGTCTTGATATTGCATATAAATAGTTTTATCAATTCCATGCGTATCGGAATGAACATTTTGAGGAACGTCGGGAGCAGTATCGAAAACTGCAAACTGAGTGTAATAAACGGAAGTATTATCCGTAAACCAAGTTTCGTAGCCATTATCTTGGATGTTGCCGTCTACGTTATCGATGGCAAGAATGGCATATTCTCTAAATGCGTTTATTGACATCCATTTAGTCCAGACAATTTGCTTTTCAAGGTAGTATGCAAAACGTACTACAAGATACAGCCCGTCTTCTTCTTGGAGTCTCTTCGCACCCTTGCCGTTATAGCTTACGGAGGTGCGGTTGCTCATCAAAGGCTGACCGAAATCGTCTTTCTCATCGCCGACAGGTAAATATATAACGGAATTTTGAAGTCCGTCGGTGCTGCCGGTGCTGCCGTAGTTGTGCGAAGAAAGAGCAGGGTATCTAAGCTCGTAACCGGAAGAGGATATTACGCCGTCGGTCACGTGGATTTCTTTCTCGCTTGCGTCGCTTAATACAGCGTATCTGTATTTATTGCCCGCAGCGCTGTTCCAAGTTACGTCAACCGAATACCATTCGCCGCCGTTAGCCGAAGCGGTCAAAGCGACGTCGGAAGCGGCTTGCGCCGATGCGGGATTGGCAAGCCAAACGTAATTCCACATATGATAAATGCTGGAACCCGAGTTGTTGCCGTTAGCGTCTTTCTGGTTGCTGTATCCGTTTACGGTTATGCAAGGGATGCCGAGCTTATCCATAACAACCTTATACGCGCGTGAGAAACCGCCGCAAACCGCTTTTTGGGATACCAATCCGCCGTAGGCCGTATTGATATGTGCCGAAGCCGCAATAGCCGCGGGGTCGTCCTTATTCGCCAATGCTGCGTAATCGTATTTGATTGATTCGGCAAGAACCTTGTTTACGTATCTTGCAAGGAATGCGTCTCTTTCGGAATAAAGATCCTCAGCTTGCGCCGCGTTCGCGTCTGCTACAATTTTGTTGATAGCGCTGTTAAATTCCGTTATCGCCTGTTGCACCGCGGATTGAGAAGTGAAGCCGCTGTCGTAATAGGCGTTAGCTTCTCTGCCGCAGTCGATGAAAGCGAAGTATTCAGGTCCTTTCTTCATTACGCTTATCGTAAGTTTGTAGAAATCGATGTAAAAGAGTTCGGGGTGGTCGGTAAGAAAAGCGTCGCGTGCCGCACCGAACGCACGGGGAACGGTAACGTCTCCGTTTACGGCGTAATTCTCGATTTCGTTGGAATTCAAAATACCGTGCTCGTTGAGAGAGTATTCCACAACTCCGTCCAAGAAATCTCCGTCGTTGTAAATCTCTTCAAGAGCTTTGTAAAACTTCTTTGCGAGAACAAAATCTACTTCTCCGCCATTATCATTGATGACAAGATTATCGTAGAAGTATGTAGTGGCAATCGTATTTTGCGGAGTATCGTCGGCGACTGCCAAAGACTTGGTCTGCGTAAGAACGCTGACGAAGAGTAAAAGCATGCACAAGATGCTTAAACCTGTAACGGCGATACGTCTTATTGATGTTTTCATAAAACCTCCAATACATATTGTTTTAATATGTGAATTCCATATTATTATATAAAGATGAATCACATATCTTGCCTTATTATACAATATGTTCAATATAAAAAGCAATAATTTTGAAGCATTATGGTTTTTTACGGGATTTCGAGCGCAGCGAATATGTTTGATTGAACCTATATATAATATTTTAGGATTAATAAATATAAATAACATAATTTTTGCTATCGATTGATAGGCAAAGCGTTTTCAAAGAAAACGCGTGCCATATGGCAAGGGAGATAGATAACAAGCAAAAGATATTTTTGCAAAAAGGCTTAGCGGGTACATACAATAAGAACGGCATTGCTACGGAGCTTTCGGCAGTTGGCGAATTGCAAATGAGACAGGACAGTCAGAAAACGCTGTTGGAAGCGCAGGGCGAACGTAGCGCGGAATACGGTCTGTATTTAATACAAATCAGCGCGCACCCGTCGTCTTGTCCTTTATGTACGCCGTGGCAAGCAAAAGTGCTTATAGACGACGTGTATAAAGGCGGAAAGCGAGACGGCGAACACGAGCTTTTAAGTACGGCGATAAGCGCAGGACTGTTTCATTGGAACTGTCGGCATTCGTACATAGTCTTTATCCCCGGGTACAGTCGTGAAAACATTTTCGATTATGACCGAGCGAGCAAAGAGCTGACGGCAGAACGCTATGCGATAGAGCAGGAGCAACGCCGCAATGAGCGTTCTATACGCGAGTGGAAGCGGATAGAGCAAGGCTCGATGAATGAGACGGACAGACTGCTTGCAAGGCGTAGAATTACAGAATGGCAAGCCAAGCAACGCGCTCTTGAAAAGTATGCGGAAGAAAAGCGGATTCCGTTTTACAGACAGTACCAGCGCGAGGCTATCGGCGGAGAGACAAAGCCCACAATGTCGCCGTACAATCCGCAGGCAGGTGCGACTTTACACTACACTCCGAATGTCTTGACAAGAGTAACCGACAATGGTACAATGCCTGTAACAGGCATTGACAAGCTCGACGAAGCTCCTATTTTACCCGTAGAAAGCAGAACGATAGACAAGTGCGTGAAGGCAACCAATCCGAATTTCGCAACAGACAAAACGGAATATACGCAAAACTGTCAGCGTTGCGTAGCGGCATATGAGGCTAGAAGAAGAGGCTTTGACGTACAGGCTTCGGGAGCTCTAATAGGGAAAGAGGATAGCTTAAAAAGCGCATATGGTTCAGAGAGTTGGACTGCTGTATATAAAGGAGGACAAAACGAACTTACATGGGTTGGTGGAAATACTTCATTGCAGGCGCAAAAAAATATTACTGATAGAATGTTAGAGTATGGAAACGGGTCAAGAGCTATTGTTTGTATTGCTTGGCAAGGAGAGGAAGACAACGGACATGTATTTATAGCAGAACAAGCGAATGGAGCAACTCAATTTATAGATCCGCAGTCGGGAAGTAAAAACTGTTCGTACTACTTTGAAAAAGAAATGATAAAACCAAATCAAACATTTATTTTGCGAGTGGATAATAAAGAATTCACTGAGATGATAGATAAATGTATTAAAATAGGAGATAAGAATGATAACGGTTGAAGAAGCGTGTGAAATAATGCTTAAAGAATATAAAGAAAAGCCATATATTACCAAAATCAAGGATGTTGGACAAGGATATTATATGGTAGCTTTATTTCATCCCGGCGAATTAACAACAGGCGCAGATTCGTCGTTAATTCATAAAGACACAGGTAGAAAAGAATATTGGTTTTATCCAGACCACTTTGAAGAAATAAAGACTGGTATAGAAATCAAAGTGCCTGAAAAGTACGCGTACAGAAAAGCGTAACAAAGTTAAATAAACTATCCAAATATAATCGGACGTTCAAAAGAGCGTCCTTTTTTATTACCTTTTTAGCGGATTGCAGGGTAAGCAAACGCGGAATAGCCGACGGGCTTAAAACGGAGATACAGCCGACGGGCTTAAAACGGGAGGAAACAACATGGAGCAAAACAATGAAACCAACACCAGTGCGGAGCAAATCGTAAACGATGCGGAAAGAGAAAAATTGCAGTTTACGCCCGAACAGCAGAAGTTGTTTGACGACAAAATCGGAGAGATTACGCGTAAGGCGTATGAGCGTGCCGAGAAGAAAGCCAATGATAGCAGAATACACAATCAGTATAAAGTAAGAATAGGCAGAGGAGCGGCAAACGTCGCTCCTTTATTTTAGGTTGTTTAATCAAAATAAAAAGAAAGGGAACGCGGTGACCGTTCCCTTTCGCCTTGCTCTCCCAACACATGGCAAAGCCATGAGGCATTTATGAATGACATATACACAATAACAGCAAATATTCGATAAGACAAGCCAATTTGCAACAAAAATCGGCATTCGACAAAGGTAGTGCAAATAGGACAAATTTCGACAGAGATATAGAATCACACTCGCAAAGGTGTGCTTTTTATATACAAAAATAAACAAAGTTGAAAACGAAACAGTGCGTGAGTTGAAATAAAGGAAACCCTCTCGTAATTTACGAGAGGGTTTTCTCATCACTTTCAAAACAAAATAGTTGTAGTGTACAGTGGTATTCTGTTCGTATAGTGATATACTTGGTGACCCACCGGAGATTCGAACTCCGGACCATCGCATTAAAAGTGCGGTGCT
>CANDBF010000046.1 GCA_947382865.1 uncultured Clostridia bacterium | reverse complement strand
ATACAACGACAAGGCGGAGATAATATCTCCGAAGTCCCTGCGAGACGAGGTCGTCGCGGCGCTCAAATCTGCGCTTAAAATGTACGGAGAGGACTGAGCGGGATATTAAATTGCATAGCATGCCGCCGATACGTTGATTTTTTGAGAACGAAAGACTATAATTATGACCTAATTCGGTTATCGAGGGAAACAGATGAAACACACTCGCTTCGGATATAATCTGTACAGAAAGGGATTGCAGCTTATGGCTGTCGGCGTCTGCACCGGAATGCTGGCGGGGGTTGTCGTCACATTTTACAATCTGGCGGCGGATTTTCTTGCGGCATACTCCAAAAATCTTTACCGCGGAATACTCGAAAGACCCGAATTTATTCCTCTTCTGTTTGCGGTGCTCGCGCTGTCCGCCTTTGTGATTGCCGTGCTCGTTCATCTTGTGCCTATGATACACGGCAGCGGCATTCCTCAGACGGAAGGCGCGTCGCGCGGGCTTCTGACTATGAAATGGTATCAGGTGCTCCCCGCGATGGCGGCGGCGAGCCTGTACTGCATATTCTGCGGTCTAAGCGCGGGCGCCGAGGGTCCGAGTATGTATATCGGCGGCACCTGCGGTCAGGGCGTGAGCAGAATTCTGGGCGGCTCGGATATGGAGAGGCGATATCAGATTACGGGCGGCGCATGCGCGGGTCTTGCGGTCGCCTTCAACGCGCCTCTGACGGGCATAATCTTCGCCTTCGAGGAAGCGCACAGGCGCTTTACTCCCTCAATTTTTATCTGCGCGTTCTCCTCCGTGCTCTCGGGGCTTATCACGCGCAATCTGCTTCTTGGCGCAATGCATATGGAGGTGGCAAGCGAAATCGCCAACTTCGTATTTCACACTCTTCCTATAAAGGATTATCTGTATGTTGCGTTTGCGGCGCTTATAAGCGGCTTGTTCGGCGTTGGATTTTACAAGCTCGCGTTTCTTACAAGAAAGCTGATTTCAAGGTTGACGGTGCTGAAAGGCGCGCTTAAAATGCTTATTCCGTTTCTTTTCGCGGGAGTTGCGGGGCTTATAACCGTCTACGCCATGGGCGGCGGTCACGCGCTTATAGAGGCAATCGGCACTCACGGCGGCACGGTGGAAATGTCCGTCGAAAGCGTATTTTCCTCTCCTATCGTCGTCACGCTTCTTATAGTGCTCATACTCAGGCTTATATCCACGGCGCTCAATCTCGGAGCGGGAGTGCCCTGCGGAATATTCATCCCTATGCTCGCGCTCGGCGCGTGCATAGGCGCGCTTGCCTCTAAGCTGTGCGGGCTTATGGGAATGTCCGCCATATACTCGGACTGCATAGTTATGATATCTATGGCGACGTTCTTCACCGCGGTCGTGAAAGCGCCGCTTACGTCGATTGTCATGGTTGTGGAGCTCACATGGCAATTTACCCTGCTAATACCCGTCATACTCGGCGTGTCGATAGGCTATATGATAAGCGAGGTATTTCGCATCAAGCCCCTTTATGACGCGCTGCTCGAAAGCTATATGGAAAGCCAGAACGTCACCCTGCGCCGCGAAATATACGTCACTTCCGTCGAAGAAGGCGGGGTCGCCGCGGGACATGCAATACGCGATATTCTGTGGCCGGGGAACCTGCTTATACGTTCCGTCAAGCGCGAGGGCGCGGTGATTACTCCCTCCTCGGATACGGTGCTTCAAGCGGGCGATCAGCTCACAGTTCAGGCGGAAACAACCAGCCTCGAAAACCTGAAACAGTGCGTGGACGAAATTGTCAAGCCGCGCAAAAACGACGTGTTCGGAAATATCGCAGAGCTGTTCAGGCGCGTTTTCAAAAAGAAGCGGGATTGATTGAACAATTCCGCTTTTCCTTTTGTTTTTTTATCATATCTAAACTTAAATCCGACCGCGGTCGTATTGCAACGTACGCATATCTAAGCGCATAGCCTCGCTCGGGCGTATCTTTTTGTTGTGGACGTATATGTACAGCGCGGCAATCAATATCAGATTGAGCGCCCAGCTTATCGGATATGACAGATACAGTATAAACGGAGTGTGCACCTGCCTGAACATTGTGAAAACCCACACAATCCTGTATACGCACACGCACAAAAAGCAGGGAATCATCGGAGATACCGAATAGTTCATTCCTCTCAAGCACCCGACGAAGTTTTCCACTATTCCGCACAGAGCATACAGCGGAATTATCACCCACATTCTGTCTACCGCGTAGCTAATGACCACGGGATCGCGCGAATACAGCGACGCGAGAGGCCGCGCGAACAATAAAACCACTCCGCCCATAATTACGCTTACGGCAACCGTAATTATGCTGCTGTCTGCAAGTATGGAGTTTATGCGGTCGTTGCGCTTTGCGCCGACGTTCTGCCCGGAAAAGGTCGTCGCCGCGTTGGAAACTGCGTTCATTGCGGTGTATATAAACATTTCCAAGCTCGAACCCGTGGAATTACCCGCCATAAGCTGATAGCCGAAACCGTTTATGTTGGACTGGATTATGACGTTTGCAATCGAAAAGAAAGAGTTTAATATGCCCGACGGAAGCCCTACGCGCACGATATCGAGAAGCTCACGCTGCCTTATAGCAAGTTTTTTGGGAATAAATCTGCAATAGCCCTTTTCCCTCAGCAGCGCGATTATCACAAGCACTACGGATACGTACTGGGAGATTATTGTTGCAAGCGCCACTCCCGCAACGTCCAACTTTGCAAATATTACGAATATCAGATTGAGCCCCGCGTTCAGCACGCCCGCAATCAGCAGATATACAAGAGGTCTTTTGGTGTCGCCCTTGGCGCGCAGTATCGCTGCGCCGAAGTTGTAAACGACGTTTGCGGGAGCGCCTATAAAGTATATGCGAAGATAAAGCGTAGCCTTGTCGAGCACCACGGGGTCTGTCTTCATCCAAACGAGGAAATATTTGGCGCACAGCGCGCCCACAAGCGCAACCGTCACGCCGCAAATCAGCGCGAGAAGCAAGGACGTATGCACCGTACGCTCGGCGCGCTCCGCGTCGCGCGCGCCTATCGCCTGCGACATAACCACGTTCGCGCCAAGGGACAGCCCTATCGCCACGTTGATTATAAGCCCGATAAGCGCGTTGTTGGAGCTCACCGCCGCAAGCGACTCCGAGCCCGTCTCGGAAAACTGTCCTATGACCACCAAATCCGCCGCATTGAAAAGCAGCTGCAAAACGCCCGACAGCGCAAGAGGCAATGAAAAAGCGATGAGCTTCCCCATCAATCCGCCTCTCGTCATATCCATACTGCTTTTTGCTTTTAACATATCTGACCTGAACATTGCGCGCAGTCCGCGCCGCAGCGCAAATTCGCGCCGCGATATTATTTGTATCGCTTTCGCAAAATAAATGCAACCGAAATATGCAAATTGTCGAAAATTTTCCTAATTCTTATGTTTATATTGTTTATAAAAAGAACATTATTATAAATTTGTTTGGTGTTTCTTTCCGATTCGGTAACCGTACGACAAAAACTACATCGGAATATCTTTACCGCAAATAAAAGCGGCGCGTAGTGCGCCGCAATTATTGCTTTATTATTGCTTTTATTGGCGAGGTTATCAGTCGTCCAAATCCTTCCACAGGGACTTGTATGCCTTTTCATAGTACACGATATTATCCAAATTGTCTTTGCCCATCGTGTTGACGTCTAAGTTGTACGCGAGCTTTTTCTTCGCCGCAAGCAGATTGTCGTAAATCATGCCGTAAGCTGTGTTCGCATTGTAGGGATTGTCCGCGTCGGGAGCGTCCTTGCCGAAAGCGAGCAAATAGTCTGAGGGAAGCGTGCCGTCCTCGGGCAGCGCAGAACCATTTTCGGAATACTGCTTATAGAAGTTCTCGTCCCAGACCGTATAGCTGTTGAGAAGCACGAATATGCCCGCGTAAGCGTTGTTGGTCGAGCCGGATTCTATAAAGCTGTCCGCCGCCACGTACACAACTCCGTTGCCCGCAAGCGTGCCGTCCGCCAATGCGCCCTTGAACGCGGTGTTGACATCTACGTCGCCTACGCTGAACGAGCCCGTACCCGCCTTGATGAGATTGCGCGCATAATCCGTAAACTCTTCAAGGAAGCTGCTTTTCTCACCCTCGGGAGTGACAAGATATCCGAGCCCCTTGTTGTTGGAGCTGTCCGTCACCGAGCCGCTGTCGTCTCCGACAAGATACAGCCACGCGGTCGCGACCTCTCTCAGCCAATACACGCCCTGCGCCGCGCTCAGGCTGTCGTCCTCGACGACCGCTTGCTTGACCTGCGCAAAGCTGTCGTAAATCTGATGAATCACTCCCTTGACCGTGGTGCCGCCGTTGTCGATATCGAACGCGGGAACCTCTTCGAGCAGATATGCCATAGCGGGATGCTCGGTCGCGCCGTATACGACGCCGTACTTCCCGTCCTCGCCCTTCTCGAACGAAACGAGCTTGGAATAATCGTTCACTCCGTCTTTGGCCTTGTATTCGTTGGGATTGTAGCCGTCTATCGTCTTAATGCCGTTGTATGGATTGTTCGGGTCGGTCATCGGGTCGCGCAATTCGATCTCGTTGTTGTTCTTGTCCTTGACCGTCGCCTTGCTGTCGTACTCGGGGTTTGAAACCTTCACCGACATCTGAGAAAGCAGTTGATTGCGCTTGAGTTTGGCGGATTCCTTATTGGCGGGGTTTGCGGCGTACATCTTGGTCAGTTCTTCGAGCTTCTCCTCGTCGAGCTTCAAGAGAATATTCACGACGAAGCCGTAGCTGTCGCCCGTGATAGGATGGAAGTACGTTCCGCTGAGCTTGTCGGTGAGTGCGCTGGAATAACTCGTGTCGGAAGCCGCAAAGGTTTCCTTGTTGGAGGCAACGATGCGGTTGAACTCCGCCTCGACCTCCGCGCGGGATACGCTTACCTGCTTGCCGATAAGCCTTTCGAGCTTGGTCACGACGAGAGTCTCCATCTGATTTGTCAGATAATACTGATAGCATTCCTCGTCGGTGGATTTGTATATGTTGGATTTGAGGTTCTTTTTGAGAGTTGTAAGGCTCCTGTCGATATAACCCTTGAGCTTCTTTTCGAGAGTTTCGTTTTTCCCGATCTTTATCTGGTCTACGTAATCCTCTTCGAGCACCTTTGCATACAGACCGTCGAGGTATTCCGTCGAAAAGAATTTGGGAGAAAGCGTCACGGCGTCATCCTCGGGATCATAATCGTCCTCCTCTGCCTCTGCTTCCGGTCTCTCGGTGCGCGGAGCGGTGTACTTCTCCCACTTCGCATAAAGGGTCTTGTTTTCGTTCACCTTTTCGCCGATATCGATAAATTCGCCTGTCTTTTCGTCCTTTACATAATTGCCGTATTCGTCTTTCTCATATTCCCTGAACTTGAATTCCGAACCGTTGAACTCGGAATCCTCATACCAGCCGTAGAAAGTATATCCGTCCTTTGTGGGCTCCTCAGGCTCCTTTACGGTGGTGTCCTTCTGCATGCGCAGACGGGTCACGCTGCTTCCGCCATTGGAATCGAAGCGGATGGATATCGGGTCTGTGATTTCTATCTCCTCGTCCTTAGGTCCTGCGGTGGAACCGCTGTTGTAATTGTCTTCGGTGATATTGTCCTTGATGAGAGAGCCAAGCGCGTCGAAGAGGCTGTCGTTGGCGTCCTCGATCGCTTTGTTACGCTCGCTCGCGGTGAGCAAGTCCGCAATATCCTCGGGTACGGCGGACAATCCCATAAGCGCGGACACCTTCTCCTTGGCGTAAAGCACCAGCAGCTTCTGCTGCGCAAGGGATTGCAGAATGTAGTTTGCCGCCTGCTGATAGGTCATCCCGTAGTAGCTGTTGTAGGCGGGCGCATAGCTGTTGAACGAAGCCGTCAGCTCGAATTTGTAGACGTTTGCGCTTTGTCCGTTGTAATTCACGGTGGCGACAACCTGCGTGGCGTCGCGTTCGTCATTCTTTTTGAAAATCTCGTCGCAGCCGACCAGCAGGGTCAAGCTGAAAGCCAGAAGAAGTATAAGTACGGTTGCAACAGTCAGTTTTTTCTTCATATCTAAAACTCCAAATATGAGAATATATCAATAGTATTTCCATTATACACATATGCACGCAAGCGCGCAAGCACTTTTTAGCGACTTTTGATTATTAATAATCGCCCAATAGCCGCTCGGCGCAAGGCAAAGACGAGGCGATTGACGCTTGACAGCCCTGCAAGGTTGCAATAAAATTGAATAAAACCGTTTACGGAGGAAGAGAAAATGAGTAAAAAGGCGGTTGTAATTTCGAGTTCGCCGAGAAAAGGCGGCAATTCCGATATCCTCGCGGACGAATTCGCAAAGGGCGCGAGGGACGCCGGACACTCCGTTGAGAAGATAAACGTACGCGAGTTGAATATGAAATTCTGCTCGGGCTGTATGTACTGCCAATCCGCAAAAAAATGCGTGCAGCCGGACGATATGAACGGTCTTTATCCGACCGTGAGGGACTGCGACGTAATCGTATTTGCCTCGCCGGTGTACTACTACGCGGTGTCGGGTCAGCTTAAAACATTCCTCGACAGACTCAATCCGCTCTACACCGCCGATAACAAATTTACGGAGGTCTATCTGCTTTCCTCTTCCGCCGAGGACGACGAAAAAGCAATGGACGGAAGCGTATCCGATATCGAGGGCTGGATTTCCTGCTTCGACGGCGTAACGCTGAAAGGAGTTCTGCGCGCGACGGGCGTCTCCGAAAGAGGCGACGTTATGAACACGTCTTACGTCATTCGGGCTTACGAAATGGGGAAGAATATCTAAAATCGAAGCGGTTATGAAGTAAACTGCGGCGCATATTGCATTAATATTTTCAAAAAACGAAACGGAATTGAAATGAAGCTGATAGAAAACGGAAAATTCCCTCATGAAAGAGATTTATACGCGGCGGACGGGCTGTTGCTCAGGCATTGCGATTTTGACGGCGAAGAGGACGGCGAATCCGCGCTCAAAGAGGCGAAAAACATTGCGCTGGAAGACTGCTTATTTAATCTCCGCTATCCGCTTTGGCACGACGACAGCATACGGCTTCGCCGCATTAGAATGACGGATAACTGTCGCGCCGCGCTTTGGTACAGCCAAAATATCGAGATTTCAGACTGCAATCTTTCGGGCATTAAGGCGCTCAGGGAATGCTCCAATATAAATATCGAAAACAGCAAAATTTCATCCCCCGAATTCGGCTGGAAATCCAAAAATATCGCGATATCCCAATGCGATATAACGGGCGAATATTTTCTGCTTATGGCTGAAAACGTAACGCTTAAAAACACGTGTTTTCAAGGCAAATATTCCTTTCAATATACGCGGAACGTTACGATAGAAAGCTGCGAGCTCGACACAAAGGACGCCTTCTGGCACTGCGACGGCGTAACCGTAAAAAATTCTGTCGTAAAGGGCGAATATCTGGGCTGGTATTCGGAAAATCTTACTTTTATTAATTGCAAAATAATAGGTACGCAGCCGCTCTGCTATTGCAAAAACCTCACCCTCGTAAACTGCCAAATGACAGATACCGATTTGGCGTTCGAGTATTCGGATGTAAACGCGACGGTTTCGGGGAATGTTTTATCCGTAAAAAACCCGAGGTCGGGGCGTATTGCAGCGGACAGCATAGGCGATATTATTATCACAAAGGACAGCAAATACGCCTGCAACTGCGAAATAATCTGCGACAATAAACGTCAATGAAAAATTATAAAACCAAACTACAAGCCGCCGCCATTTCGGGTTTTTATCGGATTTTTCCTGATTTTATTTTTTTTGACAGATTGGTTCCGCTTTTTACATCGGCACTTTAACCGTCTTAATATATTCGTTATCATAAACCGGCGCAACGTTGCCTGCGCCATAACCTTTTCAAAAACCATTGACATGTATACGCTTGTATGATAGTATAATTAAGCTAAATTGAAAGCGAACGTTGTGCACAGCGCGACAGTTCGTACAGTTCTGGAGAAATACCCAAGAGGCTGAAGGGGCTCCCCTGCTAAGGGAGTAGTACGCGAGAAGCGTAGCGAGGGTTCAAATCCCTCTTTCTCCGCCATTAGTGAATAATACGAACCCGCGCCAACGTGAGTTCGTATTTTTCTTTGCAAGAGATTACTTCGGAATAGTCGTATCGGCAAAAATCGTATCTCCCGAACCGCCGACGCCGACGTTTTGGAAAAACCAAAAGCGCGACGATAAAGGCAACTTCACAAAGTAAGTTTGTAGGCATATCGAAAGAAATTTCGGTGTGCCTTTTTTTGTTAGGTTTAGCGGTCTCCGCGATTTTCGCCTTTCGTGGTGGCTGACGATAGCACAGTTCTCGTAAATGTAAACCT
>CANDBF010000045.1 GCA_947382865.1 uncultured Clostridia bacterium | reverse complement strand
ACTTAGCAAGCCTATCCATAGCCTCTTTTCCCAACATAAGCTCCGTTCTTGAAAACTCGTTTCGCATATATTCCGCCGATACTATAAGAATATATAAAATATACTATTTATATCCATATATGTCAACACGCGGGCGAAAGCGGATATTTACGTTATTCTATACGCCGAAGAGCGGAGTAGAAAAATATCTGTCTCCGCCGTCGGGGAGTATGACGACTATGCTTTTATCGCGATTGCTCTCCTCCTTTGCCAGCTTAGCCGCCGCCCACAGCGCGGCTCCCGAGGATATTCCGACCAGTATTCCCTCCGCTTTTGCAAAGCGTCTTGCCGTATCGAAAGCGTCGTTATCGTCCACGGCTATGATGCCGTCGCAGATATCCGTATTCAAAATCGGAGGAATAAATCCCGCGCCTATGCCCTGTATCTTATGCGCGCCCGACTCGCCCATCGATAAATTTCGCGCCGAGAGTGGCTCGACGGCAATGACTTTTATATTCGGATTTTTGCTTTTGAGATATTCACCCGCGCCTGTCAGCGTTCCCCCGGTGCCGACGCCCGCGACGAAAAAGTCTAAATTCCCTTGTGTATCCCTCCATATTTCGGGACCCGTGGTCTGTCTGTGGATACTCGCTCCCGACGGGTTTGCAAACTGATTTGGGATATAAGAGTTCGGAATAGCGTTTGCAAGCTCGCGCGCCCTTGCTATCGCGCCGCTCATGCCCGTTGCTCCGTTCGTCAGCACGACCTCCGCGCCGTAAGCTCTCAAAATCGCAATTCTTTCCGCGCTCATAGTGCTCGGCATCGTGACGATAAGTTTGTATCCCTTTGCCGCAGCCAACGCCGCTAGTCCGATGCCCGTATTGCCCGAGGTGGGCTCTATAATCACTCCGCCCTCGCGCAGTATCCCCTTCTCCTCCGCATCCCGTATCATAGCGAGCGCGACTCGGTCCTTGACGGAGCCCGACGGATTGAAATATTCCAGCTTAGCTAGCACGCGCGCATCAAGCGAGTATTCTCTTTTGAACCCCGACAGCTCCAGCAGCGGAGTATTGCCAATTATCCTGTCTACGGATTTGAACAGCGCCATATCTCCTCCCTCGCCGCGAATGGCGGCAATATAACAAGATATGCAAAGCGGAATACAAACGCAATAAAAAGGCGCGAGCATATCGCTAGCATCTTATCGCCGTTAAAAAAGCCGCCCACGCAGTGAGCGGCGTCCCCCGTATTATCGTTTATTTTCTCAATGCTCGCACGGCGCTGTATAATCTGTCCAGCGCGCTTTTCAGCGTAGCCCGCGGGCAGGCGATATTCATCCTTTCAAAGCCGCTTCCGCCCTTGCCGAAGATATAGCCGTCGTCCAGCCAGAGCTTCGCCTCGTTCAGCATAAACGAACTTAGCTTTTCGTCGTCCAGTCCCAGCTTCCTCATATCCAGCCAGAGCAGATAGGTGCCCTGCGGCTCGCGCAGAGATATTTCGGGCAGATATTCGTCAAGGTAACGCTTGGCGAAGCGGATATTGCCTTCGAGGTAAACGAGCAGCTCGTCCAGCCACCCGCCGCCGCTCCCGTACGCCGCCTGACAGGCGACTATTCCCATAACGTTGGGATTGCCGCAGCCCCTTTTTGCAAGCTCCGCAGATACGAGTTTACGCGCCCTGTCGTTAGCGATATAAATATTGGAGATATGCAATCCCGCCATATTGAAGGTTTTGGTGGTCGCGGTGCACACCGCGCAAATATCCTCGAACTCTCTTTTTACAGTCGCGAACACCGTATGACGGCAACCGAACGCAAAGTCGAAATGTATTTCGTCGGATATGACGAAAACCCCGTGCCTAAGACAAACGTCTCCCAAGCGTTCGAGCTCCTCTTTCGTCCACACGCGCCCGACGGGGTTGTGAGGATTGCAGAGTATAAACATCTTCACATCATTCTCGACTATCTTCCTCTCGAAGTCATCGTAATCGACCGTGTAATAGCCGCCGTCGTTCACGAGCTCGCTCACGACGAGATTTCTCGCGTTCGAGCGCACGGCTTCCGCAAACGGATAATACACGGGCTGACAGATTATGACGGAATCGCCCTCTCTTGTCATCGCGCATATGATTGCGCTTATCGCGCTCACCACACCCGCGGTGATGACGAATTTATCCGTATCCACGTTCCAGTTGTGACGGGTTTCAAACCATTTCGCAACGCTCGCGAAATATTCCTTAGACGGCGCCGAATATCCGAATATGCCGTGCTCTGCCCTATCCTTTATAGCCTGCGCAACGCAGTCGGGAGCCTTGAAATCCATATCCGCGACCCACATAGGCAACGCGTCCTGCGGCACGCCGTTTTCGCAGGCGAAGTCGTACTTCACACTGTTCGTATTTTTCCTGTCGTAAATTTTATCGAAATCCATTTTGTCGCCTGTGCCTGGGACGTTCGCCGCAATATGCGATGCGCGCCTTTGTCTTTTTATGTTATATATCTACTTTAACAGCATTCTCCGACATAGTCAATAATTTATAGTTTATATCTGTGCGACAGCCCGAAAAAATCAAACTCCGCGTCTGCTATAATGCGCAAATGCGGAGTTTATAATTACATTTTGGAAGATTAAACGTCAATTCAGCGATTTACTGATTTTTTGCGTCCGAGATTGACGTTGTCGCTTCTACGGTCGCGCAGACATTCGATAGGATTGGGATTGTGCTCTGCGCGGTAATCCTGTCCGCTGTTGTCTATATGCGCTCTGATGACCGCGTGGCTGGGCACCATCTTCTCGTCGTTGCCGTTGACTATGCGCTGATACTTGAAGAAATCCGCGTCGTCGGGCAGTCCGTTTACGTTTATAAAGCCCTCTTTGAGCGAAGTGTTTTCCACTGTCTCGGCAATGATTTTGCGGATATACGCCTCCTGCGGAGAGAATACGAGAAGCTCGGGGAAGTTGCCGTCGGGGATGACCTCCTGCCATTCCTTTTTGCCGTATTTTTTGAGAGCCTCGGCGGCGATGTGAAGATGGGTGATTTCCTGTCTAAGGCACTGCTCCCAGACCTTTTTCACGTTCTTGTCCGTCTCGCTCTTCCAGCAGGAATAGTACAGGTAGCACTCGGTGTATTCGTGGTTGAGCCAGCACTCGAGCCAGCCCTCGTTTACGTCCATAAGCGAGCCGTACTGGGTGACGTGCTGCTCCTCGACCATTGCGATTTCCTGATACAGGCGTCTGCCGAGGTCGGTCTCGTAAAAGGCGCACTGGTTCATATAGTAGTTCATCGTCTGCTGCTCCGCGGCTGTGATAATCGCGACGTCGAGCTTGGTGATAGGCGCTGCCTTTTTGAAGTTTGTGGGCTTGCGCACGTCGTCGTAGGGGAAGCGGTGATGCGCAATAGTAGGTCTTGCGGGCGTGATTTCCGTGTAGCCGTTGACGAGGCGCTCCGCGTGTATGCCGTGCTCCATATCCAGCAGATCGGCGTATCTGTACAGGTGATCGAAGTCTTCGAGAAGCGCGAAATCCAGCGCGGCTTTGACGTTCATATCCGGCTCGCGCTGGGCGAGTATCGCGGTAAGCTCGACGGCAAGCTGTTCGTAGGCTATCGTGGTTTCGAGCACCGTCTCGTCCTTGGGCTTGAGACAGGCGATTTTCTTTTGCTGCTGCTGTTCGTTCTTGCGCACGAATTCCAGCTGTCTGCGCAAGTCGTTGTCCTTGCAGTGGCGGAAGAACTGGTGAGAATACCACACCGCCTCATACTCGGTGCCGTTCATCAGAATAATGCGCGTCTTAGTGAATGCGTCGGTGTCGTTTTTGGAATAGCTGGTCGGATAAATGCTCTTCCAGTCGTAGAAGAGCTTTTCGGACTTTTCGGGTGCTTCGTTGAATGGGTTGAATGCCATAATAAATTCTCCTGAATTTGATAGGTTAATTATTCACCGCGCGATTTCGTTTTATACCATACCGCGCGGCTTTTATTGACACGTAACAAATAGTTCATATAAACCGCAATCTAATTACAAAAGCATACCGCCTGTGTCAGCGTTCATAAAGATTTATTATTTCTTTGTTTTTTCTTTTTGCATAAGCGAACGCCACCGCGGTACCGCTTTTCCGTTCTTTGTTTGGAAGCGGTAAAAATATTTCTTGTTTGATTGCAGACAATTTGTAATCGGAATTAAAATAAAAAATACAAACATCCGAAGAATCTATCATCTTTTTATTTCTTTCAACATAAGCGCAACGTCCGGCATTCTGTATTTCCCGAGGAAAAAAAGTCTCCTCATACAATTCCAATAAATAATCTTCGTAGTCTTTTGAAATAATGGGATATTCCGCTCTTATATAAACCCGTTTAATATTCGGATAACGTTTTTTCAAGCCCGTTACAATTTCCAAGCACAGTGTGTTAAATCTGCTCCTGCTACCAAATAAAAAGGTATCTGCTCCATTTGAAATAAAATGCGAAATAACTTCTGTTAAACGAATTCTAAGTTGTTCAAAATTGATAATTGCGCGATGTCCGATAAAGCATACTACCATAATAGCCCCAAATCGTGGAATTTCACGATTATTATAAAATAATCATTCTCACAAGTCAATATCGTGGAATTCCACGAGAGAAATTCTTTGATTATTCATATACTAAAATCGTGGAATGGCGATATGGAATTCCGCGAAGAGGTAGTTTTGAAAACGAATGAAGCAATCCTTAAACGAATAAACGAGATTTGTAAGGAGACGGGTAAAAACGTATGCAACGCCTGTCTTAACGGCGGTAAATCTCCCTCGGCTTTGTATGACCTTATAAAGGGCAGAACAAAATGCCCGAAGGTCACGACGGTCAAGAGCTTTTGCGACGGCGCGGGGATAACTCTGTCTGAATTTTTTGCAAGAGATTACTTCAACGACTTAGATGACGACGAATAAAAAGCTCGGACTTAAAGTTCGGGCTTTATTTACGGTTTGTTTCAAAAATCCGTCTTGCATTGCGCATATATATATGTTATTATATATGCTATATAGGAGAGAGAATTATGGCGGATTATCCCGAATACATTTCACCAAAGCGAAAACCCGTAGCAGTGCCCGAGAGCGTCGTTGAAGACGGCGTTGTGCACTACGGCACCTTCGATGCACCCTTCAAATCGCTCAACCTGCTTGACGCGGACGCGCCCTGCGGCGGCAAAAAGGCCTCCGCGCGGAAAAAGGCGGCGAGGCTCACCGAATGGGAGGCTTTCGAGGTCAATATGGACGAGGGCACGCTGATAAGCGCGATTTACAAGACCACGTTCGGAATGGGCTTTTCTATCTTCGTATGGTACGACAAGGCGGAGGACAAAATTTACAGCTGGCGCAACGTCTTTCCCAAAAAGAAATCACGCGTCGCGGCGCAGCTTGTTGACGATTACTGCCATTGCAAAACCAAGCACAGCGAATATCGCATAAACAACGACCTTGCAAACGGCTTTGCTTCTGCGAAAGGTTTTTCCGAGGGCAAGAGCGGCGAGTTTTCCATAGATATGAAGTTCGAGCGCGTATCCGCTCCCTCCAACGCGGTTATGCCCCTCGCCAAGACCAAGGACGGCGAGCTGTGCAATCCGCTGTACAGCGAAAAGGATTTGTTCAAGGTCACGGGTCATATCGTGCTCAACGGCAAGGTGTACGAGTCCAACGAGCGCACTGTGGGCATCATCGACGACCACAAAGGCTATTATCCCTACAAAGCGCACTACGACTGGCTTACAACAATGTGCAAAATCGACGATGAGGGCGAGCAGAAATATTTCGGTTTCAACCTCACGCGCAACCAGTCCGTAGATCAGGATGCCTTCAACGAAAACTACATATGGGTCGGCGAGGAGCTTCATCCGCTTCCCCCCGTCGTATTCGCGCACAAGGACGGCAAGAAAAAGGCCTCCGAGTGGCACGTAACCGACGAAAAGGGACTCGGACTTGTGGACGTGACCTTCAAGATAAGCAAGACCTTCTATATGCCAATTCACCTCGGCGTAATCGAGTGCTACTATGCTCTGCCTTTCGGCAAGCTGTCGGGATATCTGACGGGCATAGACGGCAAAAAGTATTATCTTGACGGAATGACGGGCGTAGGCGAGGACAAGACGACCAGAATGTAAAAATCTATTGTTTATTTCAAAAATCTCCCGAATTGTTCGGGAGATTTTTTAATTGAAAACTTCTTAAATTTTACTACTGAGTCGAAAGGTATTCAATCAGTTGTTGATTGAGCTGTTTGATATAATCCACGCAAAAGCAGTACGTATCCGCAAACGGCTGCTGTGTATTTCCTTTCACGTACAACTCGTAATAAAGATGATACAGCCTTATAGGCGCGTTTACTACCGCCCTGTTGTACTTCTCGACCTTGCGGGAAACGGCGTTTTCGTAAATAACGCTCGCCGCCTCCGTCAGGTCTTTTCGATAAGTATAATAAAATCTTATATCAAGCAAATCCCTTCTAATAGTTTTGTAATCCATTTCGGGCATTTTCTTCCGTTTTTGTCCTTATCGCTTTACCACTTATTTTCGACGTACTCGCAGAACGCGTACATATCCTTGATTTGCAGCTTTATTCCGTCGTCGAGCACGACCGTCCCGTTCCAGAGCCCGTGCACCTGATGGGAATGCATTCTCACGATATTCAGCGCGTTCATATCGGAGTGGTGGTCGTAGATAGGAGTCATGGTGAGGTCGAATCTGCCGTCCTCGGACACGAAGTGCCACGGCTGCATATACTTGTCGGGCTTGGGGAACGTCTCTACGTCAACCGACCCTATCTTGTGCGCCACGCCGTCGTAGAACAGGCAGGTTTCCGTCGCGTTGCTCTCGTCTCCGATGCCCCAAGTAATCTCGAAACCGAAGATATGGTCGTTTCCCTCCTCGTCCTTGATATACTGCGCGCCGTTGCCCCAGTACCACACGTTTTTATACGGCCACACTCCGCGCCCCCAGTCGAGCACGCAAAACGTATCCTTTTTCTCGAACGTCCACGTCTTATCCCCGCAGACGAACGTGCCCTCGCAGGGCATGCAATTCTGTTTCATAGTCATAAAGAAGCGGGTGGGCATATACTCGCCCTTTTTCTTGAAAGGAGTGACTATGGTTATATTCTGGTGGTCGTCGAACAAATCCATAGTAAACTTCGCGCTTACTTTGCCCTCCTTGCTCGGACCGTAAAATTCAATCGTACGCGAGTTCTTTTCAGTGACGGCGCGGAAGGTATATTTTCCTTTCTTATACTCGCAGACGTTGGGGCGGTCGCAGTTTTCGGGCATAACGACCTTGTTTTTGCCGCCCAGCCATATCGCCATACTGGAGATGATTTTTTTACTCTTTCCGCTTATGTCGACGAGATTGGCGGACGCATAACCGCCTATGGAGATGTTCGCCATGGAAATCTGAACCATATATCTGCCGTCTGACACCTGATAGAAGTCCCATTCTTTGCCTCTTGACTGCGGTTTTGCGACCGTACGGTCGTATTCAAAGATATTATGGCGCGCCCAACCTCCGTGAACCAACAGGTTGCCTTTGCCGTCCAGAAGACGCGTAGGCTCCGTATACTCTACCTGATTTCGCTTTGCCGCCGCTTCTTTCCAGCCGACATATGTTTTTTTTGTTTGTTTTGCCATAATTTCCCTCCGATTTGAAATCTAATATAATTGTATTATACAATCGGACAAATTACAATGTCGATTTTCGCAGGAAGGCAAAAGTTTATAAACGATAAAGAGCGTACGCCTAAACCAAAGGAGTATCGTCGTAAAACCACTGTCTCATATTCGCGGTAAGCGCAAACGAGTTTCTGTCGAATTTCAAAAACTTGGGAGGATAGGAAAACTGAGCGAGTATAACCGCGATAAACACAAACATACACCCCGCAAGCTCCGTATTGGAATGCCGCTCCCCCAAAATTATCACCGCGCCGATAAGTCCCACGACGGATTCCAAGCTCATAATAAGCGAGGCGACGGACGGCTCGGTGTATTTCTGCCCTATCGTCTGCAAGGTGTAGCCTATTCCCGCAGAGAACAGACCCACGTACAGTATATTGATAAGGCTGTTCGTATCGGTGAACGCGCTCGACGGCGGGAAGCCCGTAATCGCCATTATCGGCACGCTTAAAACGGCGCAGGTCAGAAACTGAACGAAAGTCAGTTTTATCGGGTCCGACTCTCTGCCGAATATGTCTATAAAGAGAATTTGCACCGCAAACATAACCGTGCTTACGAGGCTGAGCAAATCGCCTATATTGAGAGCCTCGTTCCCGCTCGAACACATAAGCCAGAAGCCCGCTATTGCGACGGGAATCGCAAATCTTCCGAAAACGCCTATTCTCTTGCCGATAAGCAATCCGAGCACAGGCACAAGCACAATATAAAGAGCCGTGATAAAGCTGGCTCTTCCCGCGGTTGTGAACTGTATCCCGTACTGTTGCAAGTTGCTTGCAAGCAGAAGAGACAGTCCGCAGCATATTCCTCCGAAAACGGTGCTTTTGTTCCAGCCCGTAATTTTTTTGCCGCGTTTTTTGTTTATAGGAATACAGATTAAAAGCAGTATAAGGATAACGCCCGTCGCCAATGCGAAGCGCACTCCGTTGAAAGCT
>CANDBF010000044.1 GCA_947382865.1 uncultured Clostridia bacterium | reverse complement strand
ATAGACAAGGTGCTTCCCGTCGATAAATATATAGGCGGCGCGGAGCATGCCTGTATGCACCTGCTGTACGCGCGTTTCCTCACAAAGGCTTTGCGCGATATGGGATATCTGCACTTCGACGAGCCGTTTTTGTCCCTCGTGCATCAGGGCACGATACTGGGTCCCGACGGCAACAAGATGAGCAAGTCCCGCGGCAACGTGGTATCACCCGACGACAGCATCGTCAAGTTCGGCGCGGACGTTTTCAGAGTGTATCTTATGTTCGGCTTCAACTACGTCGAGGGCGGTCCCTGGAACGAGAGCGGACTCGAATCCGTCAACCGCTTCTTCGAGAGGATAGAGCGCGTCGTGAAAAAGTGCTTTGCAATGAGCTTCACGGACGCCCCGTTCACGAGGGCGGAAAAGGAGCTCAACCGCGTGCGGCATAACACCATAAAGAGCGTGACGAACGACCTTGGGACGTTCTCGTTCAACACCGCTATCGCAAGACTTATGGAGTACGTCAACGCAATGTACGCCTACGAGGCGGGAGTGGAAAAAAAGCACGCGATATTCAGGGATTGCGCAAGGGACTTGGTTCTTTTGTTCGCTCCGTTTGCGCCGCACTTCTGCGAAGAGCTGTGGGAGATTATGGGCGAGAAGTATTCCGTGTTCAATCAGCCCTTCCCGATATGCGACGAAAAGGCGACGGTCGCGGACGAAATCGAGCTTGCCGTTCAGATAAATTCCAAGCTGCGCGGAAGAGTGACCGTTGCAAACGGCGCGCCCAAAGAGGAAATAGAGAGGGCTGCTCTTGAAGAAATCGCCTCTCAGCTCGACGGAAAGCAGGTCAAAAAAATCATAATCGTGCCGAAACGCTTAGTAAACATAATCGTTTAGTTGCGCAAAACGTGATTTGCGCCGAGTGTCACACACTCTATACGCAAAATTGATAAGGCGAAAACAACGAGCGTTTTTCAAGAGACTAATTGCGCACTTAACGCGCTTGCACTTGGTTTGATAGGAAGTGAACACGACGAATCGCCGTTTAGGAGACTCTACACGTTAATAATAAAACAAACAGTTTTGGAGATAAAAACTATGTTGGATTTAATCAGAATCAGAAACAATCCGCAGGAAGTCGAAGACGCGCTTGCAAAGAAAGGCTACAAAGCCGATTTCGCGCAGATAATCGCTTGGGACGACGAGCGTAAGGCGACTATAACGCAAATCGAGACGCTAAAAGCGCAGAAGAACAAGGTTTCCGCGCAGATACCCGTGCTCAAAAAGGCGGGACAGCCCGTCGAGCCTATTTTCGAGGAGATGAGAAAGCTCGGAGAGGAAATCGCCGAGGGCGACGCGAAAATCAATACGTTGGTATCTAATATAAACGACGCGCTCGCCGTTATGCCCAATATACCCGACGACGACCTGCTTGCGGGCGAAAAGGAAAACAATCAGGTCGTGAGAATGAGCGGCAATAAGCCCGAGTTCGATTTCGTGCCCAAGAATCACGTGGACATCTGTACGGATTTGGGACTTATCGACTACGAGAGAGGCGTGAAGCTCAGCGGCAACGGCTTTTGGATTTACCGCGGAATGGGCGCGAGGCTGGAATGGGCTCTGCTCAACTATTTCGTCGAAGAGCATTTGAAGGACGGATACGAATTTATTCTTCCGCCTTATCAGCTGGGCTACAACTGCGGCTACGGCGCGGGACAGTTCCCCAAATTCAGCGACGAGGTGTACTGGCTGGACTGCGACGAGGATAAGAAGCGCAACAGATTTATGCTTCCTACCGCCGAAACCGCGCTCGTCAATATGTACGCGGGCGAGATTATCGACGAGAGCAAGCTGCCGATGAAGTTCTTCGCGTACTCGCCCTGTTTCAGAAAGGAGGCGGGCTCCGCGCGTACGGAGGAGCGCGGAATGATACGCGGTCACCAGTTCAACAAGGTGGAGATGGTACAGTACGCGCACCCCGATCATAGTATGGAAGCGTTCGAGGAGCTTGTGGATAAAGCCGCAAGGCTCGTCGAGGGTCTTGGCTTGCACTTCCGAGTGAGCAAGCTCGCGGCGGGAGATTGCTCTGCGTCCATGGCGAGAACGTACGACGTGGAGCTGTGGATTCCGTCTATGGGAATTTACAAGGAGTGTTCCTCGGTCAGCAACGCCAACGACTATCAGGCGCGCAGAAACAATACGCGTTTCCGCGACAGCGCGACGGGCAAGCCGAGATTTGTGCATACGCTCAACGGCAGCGGACTTGCGACCTCGCGTCTTATACCCGCAATAGTCGAGCAGTATCAGAACGCGGACGGAAGCGTAACCGTACCCGAGGTGTTGAGGAAGTACGTCGGAGTCGACGTTATAAGATAAACAAAAATTCGGAGCATAAATGTACAATCCTCTCGTTCATAAACGCCCCTACGGCGCAGCCTGCGCGGGCGGCGCGATAAGCATAAAATTCCCTCTCGATTGCCAAATGCAAATCAAGAGGGTATTTATTGTGCTCAGAAAGGTTTTCGGAGACTGCGCGGGCGAATGCCCCGAGCTGAGGTTTGAGCTGCCTTACGCGCGCACCGAAAACGGGGAGGATATTTTCGAGGGCGAGTTTGCAATAAACGGGTTCGGAATCTGGAATTACCGCTTCGAGGGAGAAACGGCAGAGGGCGCTACGGCGTTCTTCGGACGCGGCTCGGGCGGCATTGCCGTAAGAGGCGATTGGTTGCCGGAATGGCAGTTGACAGTATCGAAATACAACTATAAAACCCCGAATTGGGCAAAACACGGCGTAATATATCAAATTTTTGCGGACAGATTCTGCAAGGTCGGCGAATCGCGTTTTTTGAAGCGCGGCAGACTGCACACCTATTGGAACGAACGCCCCGATATCGAAGAGGACGGCAAGGATTATCTGGCGGACGACTTTTTCGGCGGCAACGCAAATGGTATTGTATCGAGGCTGGATTATCTTAAATCTATGGGAGTCACCTGCATATATCTTTCGCCGATTTTCAAGTCCTCCTCCAATCACCGCTACGACACGGGGGACTATCTGCAAATAGACGAGCTGTTCGGCACGGAGGAGGAGTTCCGCTCCCTCATAGCCGCGGCAAAGAAAAAGGGAATAGCGGTTTTGCTCGACGGCGTTTTCAATCATACGGGCGCGGACAGCAGGTATTTCAACAAAGAGGGGCGCTATCCCGAGCTCGGCGCGTATCAGAGCAGAGATTCGGAATATTACGACTGGTATACGTTTTACGAATATCCGACAGAGTATCACTGCTGGTGGGGGAGCACTGTCGTGCCCACCGTCAACAAGAGCGCTAGGGGCTATCGCGACCTGATACTCGGCGAGGGCGGCGTTATAGACAAGTGGAACGCCGCGGGAATAGCGGGCTGGCGACTGGACGTGGTGGACGAGCTGCCCGTGGATTTTACTAATGAGCTTTGCGAAGCGATAAAACGCGACGATCCCGATAAACTCATTGTCGGCGAGGTCTGGGAGGACGTTTCCGTCAAGGTGGCGTACGACGAGTGGAGACCCTATTTTATGGGCGGACAGCTCGATTCGGCTATGAATTATCCGTTTAAGGAAGCTATTTTGTCGTATACGCTAGGCGGGGATAAGCGCGGGTTTATCGACGCGGTGACGCTCGTGCTCGAACACTATCCCAAACAGAGCCTTGACGTGATGATGAATCTTATCGACAGTCACGATACAGTGCGCGCGCTCACCTGCCTCAGCGGAGTCGCTCCGCCCCGGACGAAGAGGGAAAGGGCGGATTTCAGGCTGTCCGAACAGGAATATGCATTGGCTAAGGAGAGGCTGAAATTCGCTTCTTTGTTGCAATACACTCTTCCCGGAGTGCCGTGCGTTTACTACGGCGACGAGGCGGGCGTGCAGGGCTTCGAGGATCCGCTCAACCGCGGCACCTACCCTTGGGGAGCGGAGGACGGCGAGCTTATCTCGCATTATAAATCGCTCGGCAAAATGCGCGCAAAGTATGCGGATATCCTGACGGGAGAGACGGTTTTCATAGACGATAACGACCTTTTGATTTACGAGCGCAGGAGCGGAAAAGGGAAAATGACCGTGTATGCCAACGCCTCGGATAAGGCGGTCGTGCGAGCGGTGAACGGGCGTGACGCCTTTACGGGAAAGGAGATAAAAAGACTGACCGTGAAGCCGCTTTCGGTGAGAGTAGTGGTTGTATATTTTAATTATAACCGCCAATCCGAGCGAGGGTTTAGTCCTCTGCAAGAGTAAACGGCGGGTACTCTAAAATGAATAACCCCCTCTTTCCCTTCGGGCTTTTCTCCCACCACTCGAATTAGGAACGTACACTATTTAACGTTCCGTTGCTCGCGGGGGAGACAGTCGGCGCTCGCCTATTGGCATATTACTCTATCTATGTCACTCGGTCGCAAACGAAAATAAATAAAGCTCGTTTGCTCCCTTGTACTGCGAAGCTCGGCTCGGCACTCACGGGGCGTTCGCCCTGCGAACGCTAGTGCAGTCTCTTGAACGGCGACTCGTCGTGTTCAGTCTTATCAAGTTGTTTACATACTCGGTTTTCGGTGCTATAATTATATCCCTATGAAAGGAAAAGGCGTGCAAAAAAGTCCGTTTGGACAATATATGAAAGACCTACTGTCCCTGTTTTTGGTGTTCTTCAAAATAGGTCTTTTTTCGTTTGGCGGCGGCTACGCGATGCTTACGCTTATTGAAGCCGAGGTCGTGGACAAGCACAAATGGATTACGAAAAGCGAGCTCGGCGACATATTCGCCATTGCGGAGAGCACTCCCGGTCCGATAGCCGTCAATACCGCAACTTTTATAGGAACAAAAAAATTCGGGATATTCGGAGGAATTTTCGCTACGCTGGGCGTGGTGCTGCCGTCGTTCATTATTATTTCCGTGCTGTCCGTAATACTGGGCTTTGTCAAGGACAACAAGTGGGTGAGCTTCCTCTTCCGCGGAATACGCGTGGGAGTTCTCGTGCTCATAGCCAAGGCTGTAATTTCCTTTTTCAAGGATATGCGCAAAACGCTGTTTTCCTTTGCCATTATGGCGATATCCTTCGTAGCGGTGTTCTTCTTCAAGGCGGACGTGATATACGTCATACTCTGCACGATAGCGGTTTGCTCGATATTCGTAGCGGTCACGACCTATGTCAACAACCGCCGTTTTCATACGGTTGGCACTCCCGAGTATTACAACGAGCGCGTTGGCAAGCCCGTTGAAAAAGAGGAATATAAAAGCCGAAAGGCGGAGGAACTGCGCGTAGTGAAATATATGCCGCAGACGGAAGGCGCTGTCGCTGCGACGTCTGCGACGTCAGCCAACAAAGCTGCGGCAAAGGGAAAGAAAAAACGCGGCTTCCGTTTTAAGCGCAAATCGGGAGCGGAGGCGCCCGAGACTCCCGACAACGTTACGGATTGTTGTATCGATAAAGAGGAGGAAGAATTATGATATATCTCGACCTCTTCTGGACGTTCTTCAAGATAGGGCTTTTTACTATCGGCGGCGGACAGGCTATGATACCCATGATTATGACCAACGTCGTAAACAAGGGCTGGCTGACCGAAAACGAGCTTATCGACTTTATCGCCATAAGCGAAAGCACTCCGGGTCCCTTTGCGGTGAATATTGCAACCTATACGGGCATAGAGACGGCAAACGTCTTCGGCGCGATTTGCGCCACGCTGGGCGTGGTGTTGCCCTCTGTCATAATAATTATAATCGTAGCCAAGCTCCTGTCGGGATTTATGAAAAAACGCGCGGTGGGAGAGGTGTTTACGGGCGTACGCTCGACGGTCACGGGACTGCTTATGTCGGTGTTTGTCACGCTTGTGCTTACGATGCTGTTCGGCATAACCGATATCAAAAACGTGCAAAGCGTGAGCGTGGATTATATAGGCATAGGTATGTTCGCGTTGCTGTTCCCGCTGTCCTTCATAAAAATCAAGGGCAAGAAGATGAAGCCCATTTTGATGGTGATAATATCCGCCGCGCTCGGCATACTTTGCTACGGCCTGTGCGATTATTTCGGCGTACCGATATAAAACGCAACGCTATTCAAAAATATTATCAGCTCAAAACTACAACTGTAAAATTTCTTTTATAGTTTTTAATTTCGCTATTGTAATGTCAACTCCGATAAACTATAATAATTAAGACGGCAAAAGCCGTCAAGCCTAAATATCGGGGGAATTTATGAGAAAAGACAACACCGAATCGGAGCAATTAACCTTTGAAGCTCCGGACGGCTCTCAGACGGTTGCCGTAAACGACATAGCCGACGGAGGAGCCGAGGTCACGCTCGACCCGCAGGAGAAGAAGCCTCTGAAACTCGACTACGGTCAGACTTTCAAGGTAGGCTTCGCTTTTGCGATTATTATGCTGTTCTGGACGGCGTACGACTTTGTCGTTCCGCTGCTCTTGGAGCACGCCTACGGTCTGCCGAACTCTCTGCGCGGTCTTATCATGGGTCTTGACAACCTGCTGTCGCTCTTTATGCTTCCGCTCTTCGGAAAGCTCAGCGACAACGCGCACGGAAAGCTCGTCAAGAAGTTCGGAAGACGCACGCCGTTTATAGTGATAGGCACGCTCGCTTCGATTATACTTATGATTTTCGTGCCCATATCTACGCTCAAACAGCAGGCGAGAGCTTCGCAGTACATATCCGACTATGAGCTGACTTGGGAGGACCCCGCATACAAAATCGAAAACGGAGTCGAGGTCCCTAGGCTGCACGCCGAGGGCGACAAAGCGGGTACGCAGATGACTGTTCTCGAAGCGCTGCTCACCGATATGTATGAAAGCGGCAACAAGAATTACTGCGACATATCCTATCTCAACAACAACGGAATTTCCAAGGAGGAATTCGTAAATCTCAAGCTCGACCCCAATCTGTCCGTCAAGAAAGCCGTTTTGAATATGATAGGCGCCGAGATTTGGAAATATAACGGCGTCGAGGTCTCTCCCGACGACCGCGTTGTTGCGGGTGACGAAAACAGCCCGACGTACAGTCAAATCAAGGACACGAACGACAAATACAACAAGTTCGTAGCCCCCGGCATAAACAATTACGAAAGCGACCTTATCTACAACAATGTCACAAAGACGCAGGGCGGGGCGAGCATAGGCGTGTATATGGTCATACTCCTGCTCGTGCTCGTGGCGATGGCGACTTTCCGCTCTCCCGCGGTCGCGCTCATGCCCGACGTGACGCCTAAGCCTCTGCGCTCGCAGGGCAACGCGATTATCAACCTGTGCGGCGGTATCGGCGGCGCGATTGCATTCCTTATTTATACGGTCGCGCTGTTTAAGCCGAGTATGAACACTTACGTCATTATCTTCTCCTGCGTGGCGGCGGGAATGCTGCTGCTTCTCGCGGGCTTCCTCGCTCTTGTCAAGGAGCGCAAAATGGTGGAGAAGTGCGAGGCAATTTGCAAGGAGTACGGCATAGACGACGAGGACGAAGAGGATAAGGAAGGAGAGAACGGCAACGAGCATAATCCCGAGTCCGATATTCCCGTAGCTCCCGCGCCCGAAATAGACGCGTTTATGACGGATACGTCGGGCAACTTCGTCGCGGATATGCCCGAGACTCCCGATAGAGCCGAGGAGATGTCCCCCGACACTCTCGAATTTGCAAAAGAAGTCGTGGGCGGCGCAAAGGCGAAACGCAAATCCCCCAAGGAATGGTGGAACGCAAAGAGCAAAAACGAGCGCTCCAAGCTCATTTCCTTCTGGCTCATTCTCGCCTCGATATTTATGTGGTTTATGGGCTACAACGCCATATCCAGCAACCTGTCGATTTATATCACAAAGACCCTAAACCTATCCGCGGGCATAGCGTCCATCATCTCGGGCGTGAGCATGGGCATAAGCGCAATCGCGTTCATTCCCGTCGGATATATGGCGGCAAAGATAGGCAGAAGAAAGTCGATAATCATAGGCTTCGGGCTTGCGGTCATCTCGTTTGTGCTGATATTCGCATGCGTCAAGCCCGGCGGCGGCACGCTTGCGGCGGTGCTGTTTGCGCTGTTTTATCTCATAGCGGGCTTCGGTCTTATTATCGCCAACGTCAATACGTTCCCGATGGTCACGGAGCTGTCCACCGCTCAGACGGTCGGTCAGTATACGGGCTACTACTATATGGCGACGATGTCCGCGCAGGCGATAACTCCTTTCATCGCGGGTCTGGTTATGGACAGCAAGGCGGGCAGCACGTTCCTGTTTGTGTACAGCGCGGTGTGCGTGGTCGCGGCAATCGTACTGATGATATTCGTCAAACACGGCGACAGTATGATTTTAGGAAAGGGCAGGAAGCTCACCAAAGAGGAAAAGAGACAGATAAGGTTGGAGTCGCTCGATTCCGATTAAAAATTCGCAAATTTAGGAACACACCCTCTTCCGAGGGTGTGTTTCCTTTTATGCGAATTTTTAATCTTCTACCGCGCAAAACATTGCTTGCTGTCAATTCAAGGTGTCGTTGTAAACTCTCGCTCTGTTTCGCGCAATCTTTTGCTTGGTGGGCGCACTTCGTGCGCATTTTTTGCGAATTATGCTCGAAAACATTTTTACAGAAAATGTTATAAAGGGTAGACGGCGAGTACTCTAAAATGAATAACCCCCCTCTTTCCCTTCGGGCTTTTCTCCCACCACTCGAATTAGAAACGTACACTATTTAATGTTCCGTCGCTCGCGGGGTAACACAACGCGATTGGACTTTCAGTCAACAATCGCTATTCCGTCGCTACGCTCCTTACGGCGCTCGCATATACAAGCATAGAGCTCTGTTTATGTCACTCGCTCACAGGCAG
>CANDBF010000043.1 GCA_947382865.1 uncultured Clostridia bacterium | reverse complement strand
CGTACGTCAGTACGTTAGGCGGCTCGGAATATGGGCGTTTTCGCGCACTGCATCCAAATATCGCGGTTTTTATTATAGTAGGATAGGAAGTGAATACGACGAACACTCATTCAAGAGACTGCACTAGCGCGTGCAGGGCGCGCGCCTGCCTGAGTGCCGAGCTTGACGCTATGTACAAGCGAACAGGCAATTCTGTTTTCTGCCTGTGAGCGAGTGACATAAACAGAGCTCTATGCTTGTATATGCGAGCGCCGATTGTCTCCCCCGCGAGCGACGGAACGTTAAATAGTGTACGTTTCTAATTCGAGTGGTGGGAGAAAAGCCCAAAGGGAAAGAGGGGGTTGTTCATTTTAGAGTACCCGCCGTATACCTTTGCTGAGTACGTCACCCCTCAGCCCGATAAGGTGTGAATACGACGAACACTCTTTCAAGAGACTGCCAGCGTTCGCAGGGCGCGGAGAGAGGCGATTCGAGGGCTGTTCTTTGTACAAGCGAGGGAGCATTGTTGTTCTCGGGTCCCCGCAAAACGTCCCTGCTTTATGGGGTGAGCTTCCGAGCGAGTGATATAAACAGAACTGTATCTCTATAATTTATAATTATTAAAAAATTATTAAATACGATATTGAAAATCGGCGGCTTATTGTATATAATGTAAAAGTCTTGCAGAAGCGGGCAATCGGGGGAAATTATGACAAATCTTATGGAACAAAAGCCGCAGAAGCGCTTTATCGGTCTCACGGGCAATATGTGGCTATATGCGCTCGGTCTTATGGGCATCAACTTCGCTATCGGGCTGGTTAACAGCTTCCAAGCGGAGTTTTTTAACAAAATTTTGGGTGCGAACCTGATTGCTATCGCCGTCATAATTCTTGTGGCGAAATTCGTGAGTATAATAGCCGACTTCGTCATCGGAAATCTTATCGACCGCGCAAATTTCAAAGCGGGAAAGATGCGTCCTTGGATACTTATGTCGGCATTTCCGCTCGCGGTGCTTACGACGCTGTCGTTTGCGTTTATTCCGTTCGGCAGTACTACGGGCGCTACGGTGGGCAAGTATATTTACATAACCGTCGTCATGATACTTTGGAACGTGAGTATGACTATGGCGGATATACCCGTTTCGGGAATGCTGTCCTTCGTTGCGGGCAATTCCAACGATACGAACAACGCCGCGGGTATGGCGAATACGCTGCGTTCGATATCTCTTGCGAGCCCCGGCATATTTATTATGATTATGGGCTTGCTTGTGGGGCCCGACGAGCAGGGCGGCGTAAGCTGGCTTACCTACCTTATCACGGCGATAGTCATGTCCGCTCTGGGACTTGCATTCCAGCTTTGGATGTATTTCAAGGGAAAGGAGCAGTATAAATCCACCGCCTCCTCGGGCATGAGCTTCAAGGAAATGTTCGTGGAGCTCAAAAGCAACAAAATGATACTAATAGTGTTTCTGACGTACATTCTGGGCTTCGGCAGAAATATCGGTATGGGTCTTGCGGTGCAGGCTACCTGCATATTCGTGCGCGACGGCATAAATATGAGCTTCATCGGCATCAACGAGATATGGTACGGAGACCAGCTGAGCTTTGTTATAGGCATCACGTCCGCTATATCGAGTATGGTAACGATTCTGCTCAACCCCGTCATCAATAAAAAGCTGGGAGAAAAGAAGTACTTTATCATCGCGGGTCTATACGGCTTTACGGTCAGCGTTATAGCGTTTGTGATGTACGTGTGCGGAAACAATGCGCTTCGCTCGCTGTGGGCTATACTCGTATATCAGTTCTTCTTGGGCTTTGCGTACGGTCCCAACGGTTATCTGCCTATGGTCATGACCGCCGACATAGTCGATTATCAGGAGTGGAAAACGGGCAAGCGGACGGAGGGTACGCAGTTTGCGATTATGTCTATGTCCAATAAGCTGTCAAACGCGCTTTCGGTGTCGATGGGACTTTTGCTTATCGGCGCGATTGGATACAGCTCGGATACCTATTTTTCGACCCCTGTCGGAGAAATAGCGACCTACGTCACAAACGATATGCAGAACAGAGCATGGGCGATATATTTCCTTATTCCCGGACTTTGCATGCTCGCAAGCTCCATAGTTATGTTTTTCTACAAAATTGATGAAAAGACCAAAAAACTTATGCGCGCGGAACTTGCCGAACGCAGAGCGGCAGAAAACGGGGACGGCTCTGACGGAAGGAACGACGGTGCGGAAGGATTGGTGTTCGAGGGCGCGATAGGCGTTTCCACGGCGGCGGAAGAGCTGGACGGATCGGACGTGCTCGGAGCGTCGCAGGCGGCGCAGGAAATTTTCCAAACCGATATTCTAAACGGAAATTCCGCCTCGGAAGATAATGCCGAGAGCTGCGACGGCGAAGAAAGCGCAGAGTCGGGCGATGAAGAGGAGGATACGCTTCCCGACAGCGAAGAATAAGAGTGTATGAAATCAACGCATAAAAAATATCCGCAGGAAAGCGGATATTTTTTATGTATACTATTTTTTTTTCTTACGTTATACTTTCGACTTTTGTTTCTGATTGTCGCTGTCCTTCATCTTCTCGCGAACTTTGTCGTCAAGCTGTTCAAAGCGGGCGTTCCAGACCTTTTCCCTCTTCTTCTTTATATAATTCATAGCTATTACGAGCGCCACGTATATAACGGTCAATATTGCCGCAATAACAAGCATGGCTTTGCCCATTTCCCAAGTAAAGTTGGTTTTTAGGTCGAACAAGATACGCAACAAGTCGCCGGGGAAGGGGATGGTGTAGCAGGCAATAAACAGGAATATCATAAACAGATACATGCTCAAATGCAGCCAGCTGAACGGCAGGCTTACCTTTGCCAGCAGCATAAATCCTACGAACGTAGTTATCGTGATGAACATAGTCACCACCTGTTCGGTGCTCAGCGCGGTAAGGAAGCGCGACTGACATATCAGCACCGCAGCGGCTCCCAGTATCACCGTAATCGCCCCCGGAATTGCGTTTACCATAACCTTTGTCAAAAACCGTCCCGTTACGCGTTCCTCATTCGGTTCGAGAGCGAGCACTATCGATGGAATTCCGATTGTGACCGCGCCCATAAGGGTGAGGTTTTTGGGAGAGAAAGGCAGAGGATAGGTTACAATCATAAACAGCAGAGCAAGGAGGGTGTTGTAAAAGGTCTTTGTAAGGTAAAGTGCCGCCGAGCGTTCGAGATTGTTGATAGAGCGTCTTCCTTCGGCAACTACTTCCGGCATAGAGGCGAAATTGCTGTCGAGCAGTACGAGCGAGCTCACGTTTTTCGCCGCGTCCGAGCCCGACGCCATCGCGATAGAGCAATCCGCCGCCTTTAACGCGAGCACGTCGTTTACGCCGTCGCCGGTCATAGCGACGGTGTGCCCCGCCTTTTTGAGAGCTTTGACGAGCGTCAGCTTCTGGTCGGGCAGAACGCGCCCGAATATAGTGTATTTTGTCGCCGCCTCGTAGATTTCCTCCTCTGTGGAAAGGGTGGACATATCTATGATATTCTCGCAGTCTTCAAGACCTGCGCGCAACGCGACGGCTCGGACTGTCTCGGGGTTGTCTCCCGAAATAATCTTGACGTTTACGCCCTCCTGCTTGAAAAAGTGCAACGTTTCGGGAGCTTCTTTACGTATTGTATCCGTGATGAAGACCAGTCCTAGTGCTTCGAGTCCGTCGGGAAGCGAGTTTTCTTTGAAATCGGATGAGGAGGATGCGAGCGCGATAACGCGGAAGCCCTGTTGCGCCATTTTCGCCATAGTGGCGGTGATATGCTCGGGAAGTACGTCGAAAACGAACTCGGGCGCGCCCATGACGTAGGAAAGGTCGCATATACGTGCGCCGCTCCATTTGCGCGCGGAGGAAAACGGAATTATAGAGGAAGCCTGTTCGGTCGGTTGGATTTTTTCGACGTAGCTTCTGAGCGCGTTCGCGGTGGCGTTGTCGTCGGACAGAGCGTTCATCAGATTGCTTAGAATTTGCATAAGGTCGTCGTTGTCCCTGCCGCCGTAGGGGAGCAGACTGTTGACCTCCATTGTACCTTCAGTTATGGTGCCCGTCTTGTCGAGGCACAGCATATCGACGCGCGCGAGGGTTTCGACGCAGTACAAATCCTGCGCGAGTATTTTACGCTTTGAAAGCCTTATGACGCTTACGCAGAATACGGTGGACGACAGCGCGACAAGTCCGTTGGGTATCATGCCTATGACTGTCGCTATAACGCCGATAACCGTTTCGTTCAGAGTGTCGGTGGTGTTCTGCAAAAGATATTTAACGCAGAAAAGCGCAATTCCGATTGGCACGATTATGATTGCCATAACCTTGACGATAAGCATAAGCGAACGCCAAATTTCGGAGTTGGGGCGCTTGAAATACTTCGCGCCCGAGCTTATTTTGGTGGCGAAGTTGTCCGCGCCGACGTGCTCGACCTGCGCCTTGGCTTTGCCGGAAACGACAAAACTTCCGGACATAACCTTGCTGCCCGCGGTTTTGAGGATTGCGTCGGGCTCGCCCGTAATTAGGCTTTCGTTGACCTCTATACTGCCGTCTACGATAACCGCGTCGGCGCAAATCTGACTGCCGGAGGAGAGGATGACCATTTCGTCGAGCACGATGTCCGATACTGCGATTTCCTGTTCCTCTCCGTCGCGCAGGACGGTCGCCTTAGGCGCGGATATGAGGGACAGCTTGTCGATTGTGCGCTTTGCGCGTAGCTCCTGTATAATGCCGATCAGCGCGTTGAAGATGACCAGAATAAGAAAACCGAAGTTGGAAATAGCGGATATAAAGGACTGGTGCCAGTCCACAAATATAGCGAGAATGACGCCGAGCAGCACGAACACCAGATTGAAAAACGTAATCAGATTTTCGCGAAGTATCTGCGCGACGGATTTTGTTTTTATGTTTTGGTCGCCGTTGATTTTGCCCGCGAGCCTGCGCTTATCCGCCTCTTCGGCGGAAAGTCCCGCTTGAATATCGGTACGGAATTCCGTTTCGGCGTCGGCAGTTCCCGCACCTTTTGATGATGCGCGGCGGCGGAGAATATCGCAAGCCGCTTCGTCGGGTTTTTCGCAAAGCACGCCGTCGGAATATAGGTCGGCTTCGTCGGGTTTTTCGCAAACGTTATCGAAAGCCGTTTCGTTTACGTCCGATACGGCGTTGCAGGCGGAACAGTCTGTCGATTCCGACAGCTCGTCCGTGGTTAAGGTCTGATTTGAATCCTGCAATTCCATGATTACCTCGCGCGCCTGCGCGCTCGCATGAGCTCTGCTTAATAAAGAAATAATCTTTTATAGTTTAGCATAATATATTGCGCTCGGCAATCTTTTGACACACAATGTATTGTAATATTTGAAATTTTCTCGCATATATTTTGCGTATGAAAAGAAAAATCGTATTGTCTATAATAGCAATCGTCGCCACGTTGTGCGCAGTGTTTGCGCTAAGTGCCTGCAATCCCAAGGGCACGGACAGCAAACCCGACAATATATCCAGACTGACGGAAGCGTATTACGCGGGGGAGAGCGAGGCGTTTGCGGTTACGATTGAGACCGGAAGGCGCGAAAAGGTGTTTATCGCCGACGGGAAAGCGACTGACGTGGAGAACTTCTGCCAGATAACCGTCACGCCTCTTGCGGTAAACGATTATACGGGCGTGAGCTATGTGGTCGCGGGCGGCGGCAGTACGCTGAGCGGAGAAATCACTTCCGCAAATTACGGCGAATATACGTCCGCAATAACGTTGAATTTCATACCGCACACCGTGACCGTGACGGCAGGCGAGACGACGAGCGAGATTGAGCTTGCCAACATTCTTGAAGGAGCGTTGAATGCTGCGGATATAGTGAATATTGCGAGGGATGAATTCAAGGATAAGCTCGCCGCCGAAAAAGAAGAGGGCAAAGCAGAGCGCGAGATATATATCAAGCTGATAACGGGCGACAGAATGAACTACTATTATTACGTTTCATTTATCGGCGAGGGCGTGGACTATTGGGCAATGCTCGTAGACCCCAAGACGGGAGATATAGTTTCCAAACGGTAATGACAAATAGGGGAGTTTATATATACATTTTGCATATTAAAACTGCTGATTGCGTTATTATCAATAAATGCGTGTAGCAAAAAATCAAATATAAACGAAGCGCGTGCTATTGCACGATTGCGGCAAAGCGGACGAAATCGGACAAATATAATGCGCTCCCTTTTTGGGAGCGCATATATTCAAAGGCCACTTCTTATCAGAACAATTCCTTGAACGCCTTGCCGAATTTGAGTACGGGGACGTTGGACGCAGCGATTGTAATGGGCTGCTTGGTTATGGGGTTGAATCCCTGTCTTTCGGGTTTTTCCTTTACTTCGTAAGTGCCGAAGTTGGAAAGCGTCACCTTATCGCCTGCTTTGAGCGTTTCGGCGATTATAGCCGTGTAAGCGTCGACTGCGGCGGTGGCATCCGACAAAGAGATATCTGCCTTATCAGCAATAGCCTTGATAAATTCTGTCTTATTCATAAAAGACCTCCTAATGATGGTACTTACATTATAACCGAATATTCGACATAAAGCAAGCGCTAATTTATTATGTCCACTAAATAGTGGAATTTTATACATATAGCAAAGATTTTTTCGATATTTTTTTACAGGCTGTTTACGGCTGTCGTTAAATCCTCGCGCGTGAGATGCGAATAGGTTTTTACGACCTGTTCTATGGTGTCGCCGATGAGCGCTGCTATGACTGCGAAATTCGCGCCGTTTGAGATGAGCATGGAAACGTAGGAATGGCGAAAATCGTGTATGCGCATTGTCGGAAGTTCCGCAAGAGCCGTGTGCTTTGCCATAGCGTTTTGGATAGTGCATTGCGCGATAGGGTGCTCGCCGCCGAATATGAATCGGTTGTCCAGTTTGTTGGCGGTTTTGAATTCCAGCCACTCGCGCAGTACCTTCTGAGCGTGCGGGGGAAGCGGCACCTTGTGCGGTTTATAATTTTTGGTTGCGGTGATTTTGTAGCTTGTGCCGTCCATGGTCTTCTTTGTGAAAGTGGATTTGATTGTAAGCTCTTTTCCGTTGAAATCCTCGGGCGTAAGCGCCTGCAATTCGCCGCAACGGATACCGCTGTAAAAAAGGGTGTAGAACATAGCTTTGAGTCTAAGGTCGTCGAAAGTAATATAAAATCTGTTGAACATCTCCTTTGTCCATATCACGTATTCGCGTTTTTGGGAGCGGCGGACAGGGGTGTCCACGCCGTCAAAGAAATTGGCAATCCCGTATCGCTTTACGCACCACCTGACGAACGACTTAAAAAAGTTTTTGACTCGCACGAGCCTCGTTTGAGAATATAACTCTCCGTTCTTCTTGCGGCGCGACCATTGTATATCCTGCCACTCATAGATGTCGGAAGCGGTGAGCGCGCGCATATTCTTACCTGCGAAATATGGATCGACGTTGGAGCGGAAGGTGTGGCAAACGGTGTACAGCGAGCTTTCCTTGACGGTGGAGCCTAGATATGAATAATAACTGTCGCGCGCTGTCTCATAGGAGAGAATCTCGCTCGGCGGCTTCTGCGACGGCGCGACGTATGAGGAGCGGAAATCGTGAAACGCCTGCCTTGCCTGTTTTTTGGATGGATAGCCGCAGAGCACCTTTTGCTTCATCTTCCCGTCGGCGTCGGGTATGCGGAAAATCACGTCGTACACCGTGCCGCGCTTTTTCGTTTGTCTTTCCCTGAACGAAAATGAATAACTTGTCATAATTTTCTTCCCTAACCTTGTAGTTTTGTATGTATGTGCGCATAGTGCGGCGTTATGCCGCATGCGCAGGTTTTCAAACTTTCACCGTATTTTGCCGTGTGACAAATGTGTGACATAACGCAACCGAATTTCCCAAGACTTATTATTGACTTATGTCTCGAAAACTTTCAAAATTTAGGCTTATTAGTGCATTTTTTTTGCGGCGTAAGGAATTTGTTATAACTCATACGAAAAATTATGTCAAACGTTATTCCGCGATTTGTCACATATTTTGTGACATAAAAATGTTATCAAACGCGAAAAATGTACTGTTTGCTTGCAAATTTCAATGCGCCAATGTCTTTTTGAGAGACCCTATATGTCTAAAACCGGGAAGATGACAAAGAAGATGTCAAGAGTGCTGATGATAGTATCGGCGGTGCTGCTTGTAGGAGCGGTGCTGACGGCATGCGGAGTGGCGGGATTGTTCAATATGCCCGCGCTGGAATTGCCGACGGACGCTCCCGTTGTCGAGGAAAATCCTGTTATAGACCCCTCCGTTCCGTCAGACGACGGCAATGCGGAAGTGCCTGAAAAGCCTGTCCTCAAAGAAGAAGACAAGGTGAAACCAGATTATTCAAAAGTCGGCGCGGGAGAAGCTCATTTGCCGAGCCTCAACGATTATGGACAGTATGACGGCTACGGCGTGTACAACTGGGGACAGCTTAAAACCATGATCGGAAACCTCAACGAAGGTATTTCGGCTACATACGTTATCGGCATAGATTTGGTTGCTGACTCCACAATTACAGTAAAAACGGGAACAAACGTTACGCTTACTTCCATTACAAACATTGCTGGCGATAGAAAAAATATAAAGAGAAAGGTTATTAAGAGCGGTTCCGCAGTCGACGTTTCTCAATCCTTTGTGGAAAACTTTTTCCGCATTGAAGAGGGCGCAACGCTCACCATACAGCACCTTACCCTAGACGGCATGGGCAATGACTTTGTCAACGCGTCGGGCGCGGGTGTTTATGCTTGTTACTCACTTGTAAACATAAACGAAAAAACCACGCCCGATTCCAAGAGCGCGCTGTTTGTGCTCGAAGAAGGCGGAGTGCTGACCAATAATCGCACAAAAAAAGATACTGTGCCGACAGACGCTACGTTAGGTAAAACTGATACCAGCGGAAACAGAGCCGCAGGCGGCGGAGTTTATGTTTCTGCGGGTGCGACGTTTGTTATGAACGGCGGTGAAATTTCTTATATAAAAGGTAGCGACCTTCCGCGCGGAGCAAGAGACGGCGGAGGCGACCAGTACAGCGCTTTGAACTACGGCGCGGTGTTTGTAGGCAGAGAAAATATAAGAATGGCTGCTTGGGAGAAAGGTCCAATCCCCGGTTACGGCAGAGGTCAGTTCTTTATGTATGGCGGTGAAATGCTGCATAATACGGGCGGAGGTAACGGCGCAGGCGTAGGCGTCGGCGGAGACGTGTACCTCGACGGAGGAAGAATTGCATATACCGAAAGCGCATATGAACCTGTTTTTTACGTTGCAGGCGTTGATAAAAACTACGACCGTCAGATGGGATTGACGGACTCTCCTAATTATGATTCGAGTATCAGAGGTTCCGTTACAATTTATTCGGGAGAATTGGATCATAACTCGTCGCCCTCATATTCGGTGGCAATGGTTTACGGAGAGTTCACATTGTGGGACGCAGATATTCATGACAATAGTGGTTCTACTTGTATGGGCGTTTCGCCCCCTGCTCAACAATCCACCGGCGCTAAGGCTTCTATGACTATTGTTGGAGGAAATTTTTACAACAATAACACAACGGGTATCTTTACTTGTAACGGAGCTTTCACTATGTGGGACGGAAATGTTTATAACAACGTCTGCACAAATGCTCCAATAGGCGTCAGTGGTAACGAGACGAGAATATACGGCGGCAACTTTTATAATAATAGCGTTAAAAACAACGGCGGAGCTATGAGCGTAGCAGGCGGAACTTGCTATATTTACGATGCCAATTTCACATATAATACGGCATTCAACAACGCCGGAGCTGTCTATATAAGTAACGGTACTTTGAACATTTACGGCGGTAGTTTTACGAATAATACCGCAACCACAGGCAACGGCGGGGCGGTTTACGTAAACGGCGGTAGCTTTAACATGTATGGCGGATTGTTTGAGAACAATTCGTCGCCGAGCAGTAATTCTACAACCGCCGGTATAGGCGGCGCGGCGTATATAAACGACGGCAACTTCACCATGACGGGAGGTAGCTTTGTAGGCAATACTTCAAGAATATATCCGGGATTCTATTGCAATAAATCGGTATATTTGGGCGGAGCAATCACTATA
>CANDBF010000042.1 GCA_947382865.1 uncultured Clostridia bacterium | reverse complement strand
TGATGGTGACGCTGACGCTATACCATGGCGCACCAACCTGCGCCGAATCAAAAAACTTAAAATCCATTCACGGGGTGTAGCGCAGTTTGGCTGATGATGGTGACGCTGACGCTATACCATGGCGCACCAACCTGCGCCGAATCAAAAAAACTTAAAATCCATTCACGGGGTGTAGCGCAGTTTGGTAGCGCGCATGGTTCGGGACCATGAGGCCGCGAGTTCAAGTCTCGCCACTCCGACCAGAGAAAGTGCAAGCATCGCTTGCACTTTCTCTTTACGTCGGTCGGACTTGCGCTGCTATGCAGCGGTATGCTGCGCATACAACTCGCGTGCGACTGATGCTCACTAATGCAAACAAGTTTGCGCGTTCGCTATTACGGAAGCGTTGCTTCCTACAAGTCTCGCCACTCCGACCAACGAAAAAATGTGTGCCATATGGTACGCATTTTTCATATAAAATTCGCGACCTGCTTGGCAACATTTTTTCGTGTCTCCGCACAAACGAATATTTGCTATAAATCGAAGATTCGTTGTAAACACCTGCAATGTTTCGCGTATTCGTTTGTTTTGAGGGCGCTTCGCGCCTATTGTTTCAGCATTTTGCATTGATAACGCAGCTCAAAGTGCAGGCAACGCTTGCACTTCCTCTTTACGTCGGTCGGACTTGCGCAGCTATGCGGCGATATGCTTTGCATACAACTCGCGGTACGACTGACGCTCGATATACATATGAGCTTATTTGACTTTATTGGCGCTAGATTTATAGACACCTGTATGGCGATATGCTACAATTCGTATAGCAAGGAAACCAATCGTAGAAGCCGGTACGACCGACAAAGCGGGAGAACGCAGATGTATAAAATCGCAAGAGTAGGATTGCACAATTTTGAAGAGCCATGCCTGTCGGGAGAAAGAGGGAGCGGAACTATATTTTTCTCGGGTTGCAATCTGCGTTGTAAATTCTGTCAGAATTATGAAATTTCGCACGGCGGAAAAGGTATTGAAATAGACGGGGACGAGTTTATGCGCTGTATGCTGTATTTGCAGGACAAGGGCGCGCACAATATAAATCTCGTTACTCCGTCGAATTATGCCAATAAACTTGTTCGCACGCTTGAAAAGGCAAAATCGAAAGTTAAAGTGCCGATTGTGTGGAATAGTAGCGGATATGAAACCGTTGTCAATCTCAAAAAACTGGAAGGACTGATAGACGTTTATCTGCCCGATTTCAAATATTCGGACAATGCGCTGGCGTGGGAGTATTCGCGTGCGGAGCGTTATTTTGAAATCGCGGGAGCGGCGATTCGTGAAATGAGGCGGCAGTGCCCGCGCGACGTATTCGGCGATGACGGAATGATGAAAAGCGGAGTGATTGTGCGGCATTTGGTTCTGCCATCCGCGCTTGAAAATACGAGAGGGGTTTTGCGGGAAATCGCTCGGATAGACAAAGCTATGTTCGTCAGCCTGATGGGACAGTATTTCCCGACTCCTGCGGTTGCAAACGACAATGTTTTGGGGCGCAGACTTACGCAGGAGGAATACGAAGCGGCGGCGGAGATTTTTTTCGAGGCGGGACTTTCAAACGGTTTTTGTCAGGAGCTTTCCAGTGCTACGGAGGCCTACGTCCCCGATTTCGACCTTGACGAAGTACGCGAAATTCTGTTAAAATAATTACTCCGAAACGGGAAGGTAAAGGTGGATATGGAAGCGGAAATTATATTGCTCGACGAAGTTACTCTCGGGCGCGCGCTCGTGAGAATGTCGCATGAAATCATAGAAAAAAACAAAGGCACCGAGGACGTCGTTCTTGTAGGAATAAGGACGCGCGGCGTGCCTATGGCGGAGCGTATAGGCGAGAATATTAAAAAAATAGAGGGTGCGTCGGTTGAGATAGGCTCAATCGATATAACTCATTATCGCGACGACGTTACAAGCGCTGAGGCAACCTCAGTCAACGGCACTGAAATATGCTTCGACATACAAAATAAAAACGTGATACTCTGCGACGACGTGCTTTTTACGGGCAGAACCGTTCGAGCGGCAATCGACGCGCTGTTGGATATAGGCAGACCCAAATCCATACAGCTTGCCGTTATTATCGACAGGGGACACAGAGAATTGCCAATCCGCGCCGATTACGTGGGCAAAAACATACCTACCTCGCTGAACGAAACGATCGCGGTCAGATTCGACGAAACGGACGGTCAGAATTGCGTGCTGCTTTGCAAGCGCTGAAATATGATAATGCGGAGATACAAAATCTCCGCATTCTTATTGTTTATTTATTATAGTAATTTTCTTATACAGTCAATAAGTCGATATAGTTGATAACGCTTGGTCGGATACGTTGCGGCTCTAAATTGAGAAGCTCACAATAGTATAAGACGAGGTACGTTAAAGTATTTCCGTTATTTCGTTTTCATTGTATACGGTGAAGCCTGCTTCGAGGAGCTTTTGCGCGGCGACGCCGTTTCCTTCGATTTTGTTTCCGCTGAAAGTGCCGTCGTATATCATACCTTTTCCGCAGGAAGGGCTGTTGGCTTTGAGTATGCAGAAGTCTACTTTGTTTGCTCTTGCCACGGCAAGCGCGAAATCCGCGCCGCGACGGTACTGTTCGGTTATGTCCGAGCCGTTTGAAGCGAGCACCTTATCTCCCGATATTTCGCCGGGGAGTCTTGGAGTAGGCAGACCGCCCAGTTGTTCGGGACACACGGGAATTAGTATACTGTCCTTGCCTAGTTCGAGTAATCTTTGGTTTTTGCAGTTGTCGCCCTTGTAGCGGCAGTCGTAGCCCATAAGGCAGGCGCTTACCAAAATTTTTTTCATATGCAATCCTTTTTGTCGGTAGTCGATAGATTTAAGCTCAGTATAGCACCGGTCGGGACAATTTGCAATCGATGAGAAGTTGCAGACGGTATTTCAGGTTGAAAATGCCTTATTTTCATAAGCGGTTTTTGGTGAGACGGCGTCATCGCACGATTTGTATTCTGTTATATTCTTTGTCGAATTTTGTTTGACTTTGGAAATTGCGCGCGCTATAATCAGTGCGAAAAATCTTTAAGAGCGGTACGGGATGCCGACAAGATTGATGATGACTGATATATGCGTATATTTGCTGTTTTCGCCTTGTTTGCGTTTCGCGCGGACAGGGTTTTTTACTCTCGGGAATCTATTTTAAGGAGATAAAAATATGGAACTCGTCTACGGTATCAAAGACAGACCTCCGATTAAGCAGAATCTGGTGTTTGCTTTACAGCAGATTATCGCAATCATGGCGGCGACGCTGCTCGTGCCTATTCTTGTCGGTTCTACGGACATAACCTTTGAGCAAGAAGGTATTAAGTATATTGCTCAAATGTCAGTCGACCCTGCGGCGGCTCTTTTCGGCGCAGGCATAGGAACGATAGTATACTTGCTGTTCACAAGATTCAAAAGCCCCGTATTCCTCGGAAGTTCGTTCACTTTCCTTGGCGCGCTTTGCGCAACGGCTGCGAATAACTACGGATATTGGGGACTGATTATAGGCGTAATTTTTGCGGCTCTCGTATATGTCGCTATCGGATTGGTTATCAAATTTGTGGGTTCCAAATGGATACATAAATTGCTTCCTCCCGTTATCATCGGACCTATCCTTGCTATTATCGGACTTTCGCTTGCGGGTACGGCGGGTAGCTGGACTATGGCAAACGGAGGAGACGCGGTAAAGGATTATAATATATTAGCTGTTTTGATTGGACTCTTTACATTCTTTATGATTGTTGTTGCATCCGTCAAAGGCAAAAAGACTGTGAAGCTCATTCCGTTTATCATCGGTATCGGAGCTGGTTTTGCAGTAGCTCTCTTCTTTACGGCATTCAGCTATGCGGCTCCCAACGGCAGCGAAGCGCAGAGAGTGTTGCGTATAATCGATTTTACGCCTATTGTAGATTGCTTTAAGCCCATACGCGTGCAAAGTTTCCTCGATTATCCCAAGTTCACTTTCCTTGAAGGTATAATGACTAAGGGACTTACATATCAGGGATACAATATTCTGCCCGACGGTACGAGGGAAATGATTGAAGGAGTGACGATGCAAAGGAATTTCTTGCTTGACGGAGCGGCTGTCGGAAACCTTGCGTTGCTGTTTATTCCTATTGCGGTCGTCGAGCTTGCTCAGCATATCTCCGACCATAAGAACATTTCCAGTATTGTAAACAAAGACATACTCACCGACCCCGGTCTTCACAACACGCTCTTCGGCGACGGCGTTGGATCTGCTGTCGGCGCAGTGTTCGGCGGATGCGCGAATACTACCTACGGCGAGTCTATCGGCTGCGTCGCTCTTACAGGAAACGCTTCGACGTCTACGATATTGATTGCTTCAATCGGATGTATGGTCATATCCTTCTTCTCGCCCTTTGTCGCGCTTATCAATATGCTGCCAAAGTGCGTAATCGGCGGCGCGTGCATAGCTCTATACGGCTTTATCTCGGTCAGCGGTCTGAATATGCTCCGCGAAGTCGACCTCAACGACCATAAAAATCTGTATCCCGTCGCGGCGATACTCGTCATCGGTATCGGCGGCATTACGTTCAACTTCGGAGTGAATAAACTTACGGGTAATCCTGCGGTGCAAATCACGTCGCTTGCAGTTGCGCTTATCGTAGGCGTGCTTATCAACATCTTCACTCACCGCGAGGGCAAGAAGAAAGCGGCAGAGGGAGTTGACGGAGAAACGACGGCGGAAATTTCCGAATCCGTATCCGACGAAGTAACGCAGGAGATTATCGCTGAAAAATCTGCTGACGAAACGGCAGAGGCGGTAGCCGAGGACGAAACTTCTAACGTCGAAGAGGTTGCAGCAGACGATGCTGTTGACACAGAGAAATAATTGATTTAGAATAAATCGATGCAATGTGGCGAGCCATATGGCTCGCCACATGTCAAAAGAAGGAGTTTTATATGGAAGATTTTATGAAAAATGTGGTCGTTATGAATCATCCTCTCATCGCCCACAAGATTACGCATCTGTGCGACGTTACCACCAAAACCAAGGAATTCAGAGAAATCGTTTCGGAAATAGCTATGCTCATGGGCTATGAGGCGTTCCGCGATTTGCCCACCGAGCAAATGGAAATACAGGCTCCTCTTTCAAAATTTATGTCTCCCGTAGTGGAGGAGAAGATAGCCATTGTTCCCATTCTTCGCGCGGGACTCGGCATGGTTGACGGTCTCACCGCTTTATTCCCCAACGCGCAGGTAGGGCATATCGGTCTTTATCGCGACGAGGAAACTCTCGAACCGCATGAATATTATTGCAAACTGCCTCTCGATTGCGTGAACGGACACTGTATCGTGGTCGACCCCGCGCTTGCAACGGGCGGCTCTGCGGCGGCGGCAATCGAGATGATTAAAAAGCGCGGATTTAAGAATATCAAACTGCTCAGTCTTATCGCCGCGCCCGAGGGCATAAAGAGAGTTGTGTCTCAGCACCCCGACGTCAAGGTGTTTGTGGCGCATTATGCCGACGCGCCGCTAAACGAGCACGGCTATATCGTGACCGCGTTCGGCGATGCCGGTGACCGTATCTTCGGCACGAAGTAAAAAATCAAAGCAAATGTCAAGGACTTGCGTGCAATCGCGCAAGTACTATGACATAGCTTAATTTTTTACTTGCTACCGCGCAAACGATTGCGCACTGGCAATCCGAATAGTTGTTGTAAAACAACAGCAATGTTTCGTGCAATCATCTGCGCGGTGATGCGCACTGCTTGTGCGAAGCGGATTTGCATTTTATAAAAACAATCAGAGGTATATATTATGAAACAGTACGAAAACGTGACGATATTCAATCATCCTCTCATTCAGCACAAGGTAGCCATCCTGCGCGACGAGAGGACGACTATGAAGGAGTTCAGAGAACTCGTCGAGGAAATCACCACGCTTATGGTGTTCGAGGCGTTTAAGGACGTTCCTACAAAGACCGTCAAGGTCAAAACTCCTCTCGAAGAGACGGAGCAGACCATGGTCGTAGATAACGCGGTTACGATAGTCCCGATATTGAGAGCGGGCATGGGAATGGTCAACGGCGTGCATACGCTTTTCCCCACCGCGCGTGTAGGGCATATCGGGCTTTATCGCGACGAGGAGACGCTCGAACCGCACGAGTACTATTGCAAGCTCCCAGACGGAATTGAGAATAGCATAGCGATTTTGCTCGACCCCATGCTCGCAACGGGCGGAAGTGCGGTTGCCGCGATAGACTTTCTTAAAAAACGCGGTTGTAAGGAAATCCGCCTTATGAATATAATCGGCGTACCCGAGGGGGTAAAAGCCGTCGCCGAGGCTCATCCCGACGTCAAGGTGTATATTTCCACGCTCGACCGCGCGTTGAATAACGTGGGATATATTGTGCCGGGGTTGGGGGATGCGGGGGACCGCCTCTTCGGAACAAAGTAAAACCGCGCTATTTGCGTTGATACTGCGTCAAAGACACTTGTGCTCACCGTCATGTATTGCGTATACATTGGGCGGTTCGCAAAAGTGCCTTTTCCTTGTCTGAACGCAAATAATCGCGGTTTTATAATATGGTTGGATAGGAAGTGAACACGACGTACACTCTTTCAAGAGACTGCCGGCGTTCGCAGGGCGAACGCCCCGTGAGTGCCGAGCCGAGTTTAGCGGTATAAGGGAGCAAACGAGTTTTATTTATTTTAGTTTGCGACCGAGTGACATAGATAGAGTAATATGCCAATAGGCGAGCGCCGACTGTCTCCCCCGCGAGCGACGGAACGTTAAATAGTGTACGTTCCTAATTCGAGTGGCGGGAGCCGCAGGGAAAGAGGGGGCATTTCTAATTAGAGTACTCGACGTGCACCCTTGTAGAGTACGCCCCCACTCAACTTGATTTCGAGTTACAACTCATAAAGCAAACGGCAGTTTTCACAAACTGCCGTTTATTATACATAATACATAGTTTAACTATAATTTATGTTTATTTTCTCTTGAAATACGTTTTCGCCAAACCGCCCTCGGAGGTTTCGCGGTACTGACAGCCGAGGTCCTTGCCGGTTTGATACATTGTGTCAACGACGGTGTCAAAAGATATTTTGTGAGATGGAGTAAGGAACGTGGCAAGCTCCACGGCGTTGAGCGCGCGCATCGCCGCGACGGCGTTCCTTTCTATGCATGGGATTTGGACAAGCCCGTTTATCGGGTCGCAGGTGAGACCCAGCGAATGCTCCATGGCAATTTCGGCGGCATATTCGATTTGTTCGAGATTGAGTCCGTTTAGTTGCGCTACCGCCGCCGCCGCCATACTGCAAGCCGTGCCGCATTCCGCCTGACAGCCGCATTCCGCGCCGCTTATAGACGCGTTGGTTTTTACAAGATTGCCTATAATACCTGCCGTTGCAAGCGCGCCGTAAACGTCGCTATCCGAAAATCCGTGTTTCTGCTGTTCGTATTTGAGCACCGCGGGGAGTATGCCGCACGCTCCGCATGTAGGCGCGGTCACGACCACACCGCCGTCGGCATTCTGTTCCGCAACGGCAAACGCGTATGCGCACACGAGACGGTTTTCCCGTTTTTCAGGTTGCTCGTCGGCGCGATAGCTGTCGTAGAGCATTTTTGCTTTACGCTCAGTATTCAGTCCGCCGGGGAGTATGCCGCTTGCGGATATTCCTTCGCTTATGGCGACTTGCATCTGTTCCCAAATGCGCGCGAAATATTCGGTTATACCGTCACCGTCAAAACGCTTGGCATAATCGAGTAAGCCGATGCCGTTTTGCTTGCAGAAATCTTTTATTTCCGTCCAACTGTTGTGCGGATAAGCCTCTTCGGGTTCTGCGAACGGCATTCCCTCTATGCGGATAGCTCCGCCGCCTACGCTGAACACGCGCCGCTTATCTAGGATTGCGCCTTTTTCATCGAGAGCATACAAATCCATAGTGTTGGGGTGCGGAACGGGGGTCGTCGGGTCGAAGACGACTTCGACGGGCTTGGTAAACGTCTTTTTTATGACGGTATCGGTGCCGTGTCCCTTGCCCGTCTGCGCAAGTGAGCCGAATAGCACCGCTTTGTATGTAGCAGCCGAAGGCGTGCTGCGCTCAAAAAGAGTTGCCGCCTTTTCTGGACCTATGGTGTGAGAGCTGGACGGTCCTCTTCCTATTTTATAGAGTTCTTTCAGACTTTTCATAATTTGAATTATAACACTTTCCCGTTCTATTACAAGGTTTTTGCGGGAAAAGAAAAAAATATAATATATTTTTTGCATTCGCCGCGCTGAAAGTTGCAAAATAAGCGTTATATGTGCTAATATATTCAGGTTTTAGGAGAAACTATACCGTAAGCTAAAATTATAAAAGAAGGCTCGTATGATAAGAGAAGATTTGAGAAATATCGCAATCATAGCTCACGTCGACCACGGCAAAACCACGCTCGTGGACGGAATGCTCAGACAGTCCGGCACGTTCAGGGAGAACCAGCAGGTGGCGACCTGCGTTATGGACTCGGGCGACCTCGAGCGCGAGCGCGGAATAACCATACTTGCGAAAAACACCTCCATACATTACAACGGCGTGAAAATAAACGTCGTGGACACACCCGGACACGCGGATTTTTCGGGCGAGGTGGAAAGAGTGCTGAAAATGGTGGAGGGCGTGGTGCTTCTCGTAGACGCCGCCGAGGGTCCTATGCCGCAGACGAGATTCGTCGTGGAAAAGGCGTTGGCGCTGGGACTGAAAATCATAATCGTAGTCAACAAAATAGACAGACCCGACGCGAGGCTTGACGAGGTGGGCGACGAGGTGCTGGAACTTTTGCTCAGCCTCGACGCTACGGACGAACAGCTTATGAGCCCGATATTGTATTGCTCGGGCAAGAATGCGACCGCAACCAAGGATTATCACGTCCCCGGCACGGATTTGAAGCCCCTGTTCGACACTATTTTGGAGCATATCCCCGCCCCCGAGGGCGACGAAAACGGCGAATTGCAGCTTCTTGTTTCGGCAATCGATTACAACGACTACGTCGGTCGCATAGGCATAGGAAAAATAGAGCGCGGCAGAGTGGATATGGCAAAGGAAGTCGTCGTTTGCGACTATCATAGCGGCATATCGCCCTACAAGAGCAAAATCGTCAATCTGTTTCAGATAGAGGGGTTGAAGCGCGTCGCGGTGGAAAACGCGAGCGTGGGCGATATCGTATGTTTCAGCGGCATAGAGAATATCACAATCGGCAACACCATTTGCGCTACGTCAAAGATTGACCCCGTTCCCTTCGTCAAGATAGGCGAGCCGACCATAGAGATGAATTTCACCGTGAACGACAGCCCGTTTGCGGGCAAGGAGGGCAAATACGTCACGTCGAGACACCTGCGCGACAGGCTGTTCAAGGAGCTGCTCAAAGATGTGTCGCTACGCGTATATCAGACGGACAGCCCCGATACGTTCAAGGTGTGCGGAAGAGGAGAGATGCACCTATCCATACTCATCGAGACTATGCGCCGCGAAGGCTACGAGTTTGGAGTAGGCACGCCCAAGGTTATTTTCAAAGAAATAGACGGCGAGAAGTGCGAGCCTATGGAAAGGCTGTTTATTGACGTGCCGAGCACGTGCGTGGGCTCGGTTATGGAGAGCATGGGTTTGCGCAAGGGCGAGCTTGTGACGATGAATCCCGCGGGCGACCGTATCAAAATGGAGTTCACCGTGCCGGCGCGCGGACTGTTCGGCTTCAAAAACGAGTTTCTGACGGATACTAAGGGCGAGGGCGTAATGAATCAGCTTTTCGATTGCTACGCTCCGTATAAGGGAGCAATTCCGAGGAGATACACCGGTTCGCTTGTCGCATACGAGACGGGCGAAGCGGCGGCGTACGGCTTGTTCAACGCTCAGGACAGGGGACAGCTTTTCATCACTCCGCAGACAATGGTCTACGAGGGAATGGTTGTAGGCGTATCACCCAAAGCCGAGGATATCCGAGTGAACGTCTGCAAGCGCAAGCACGTCACCAATATGCGCGCCGCAGGCTCCGACGAGGCGTTGAGGCTCAACACGCCGCGTAAATTCAGCCTCGAAGAAGCGATTGAATTTCTGAACGACGACGAAATGCTTGAAGTCACGCCCAAGAATATAAGGATAAGAAAGGTTATATTGTCGGGGGAGCAGCGGATGAAGCTCGCCTACGGAAATAAGTAAAAACCGCGCTATTTGGCGCATTGCATTGTCAACGCCCATATTCCTCGCCG
>CANDBF010000041.1 GCA_947382865.1 uncultured Clostridia bacterium | reverse complement strand
CGAAGACAAAAAAAGCACCGATAAATCGGTGCTTTGGTGCGGTCACCGGGACTTGAACCCGGATGTCATAGACATACGCCCCTCAAACGTACGCGTCTGCCAGTTCCGCCATGACCGCATATTGAATGGAGCTGGTGGGCGGACTCGAACCGCCGACCTGCTGATTACGAATCAGCTGCTCTACCGACTGAGCCACACCAGCAAATTTTCATTGCCTTGTGATTATATCAAACCTTTTTGCAAATTGCAATGATTTTCTGTACTTTTTGAAATTTTGTTTTTATGCGCGTTTGCTTTCTTATTTTTATTATTATAATTGTAAATATATAGATATTAATTCCTAATAAAATTCAAAAAAATTTGTCCAAAACTATTGACTTTTGGCAAATATGGAAATATACTGTTAGCAATCAAGCATTAAGAGTGCTAGCAAAGAAATCGGGTAGGATATGTCGAAAGAGTTGTCGGATAGGAAAAAGAGGATACTTCATGCGCTGGTAGACCTTTATATAACCACGGGTCAGCCTGTATCGAGCTCTGATATACAGAGCAGATACCTGCCCGAGGTAAGCTCTGCGACGGTTCGCTCGGAGCTGAGCGCGCTGGAAGCTCTTGGATATATCGAACAGCCGCACACGTCCGCTGGCAGAGTTCCGCTTAAAGACGCATACAAGTTTTACGTGGAGAGCATAGACGGCGACAAGACCAATATGCTCACCGACTCCGAGACTGCGTTCATCCGCGAGAAGTTCATACACAAGCTGGGACATATTGAGGATATCTCCAAGGAGGCGGCGAAGGTCATAAGCGATATGACAAATTATACGTCTTTCTTTATCGAGAAGACGCTCGTCAATGTGGAGATAGAAGAGGTCAAGCTCGTTCAGCTTAAAGGCAATAAGGCGCTGGTGCTTATCGTCACGAACAAGGGCGTTATAGCGGATAAGGCGATAGATTTGAAAGAGGACGTGAAAGCGGAGTATCTGGACACCGCTACGGAGCTTCTCAACAGAGTATTTGCGGGCAGAAGAATAGACGAAATAGACAAATTCGTCATCGAAGAAATCGACGAGGAGTTGCAGGGCTTTGGCGAAATACTCGACGGGGTGCTGGATATACTGCGCATATACGTGACGGAGCACAGCGACGGCAACGTGTTTGTGGAGGGCGCTCTCAAAATGCTGGACTATCCCGAATACAACAACGTCGAGGACGCGAAGAACTTCCTTGCCGTGATTTCGGATAAGGAGAGCATGTCGGAACTGTTTATCGACGACGATTCGAGCATAGAATTTTCCGTGCGTATAGGCAAAGAGGACAGCGGAGTGGACAAGTGCGCAATAATAACCGCGGCGTACAAGGTCGGAGACGACGTTATGGGGCAGGCCGGCGTTATAGGACCGGAAAGAATGGATTACAAAAAAGTCATTGGGGTGTTGGATTATATGAAAAAGACGCTCTCTACGGTGATAAACAATTCGGACGACGAGGACTGATATGAAAAAGAATGAAGAAGTAAAGAACGTCGAAGAGGAAGTCTGCGAGCAGACGGAAGAGCAGGTTGACGCTCCCGAAACGGGGATAGACAGAGAAGGACTGTCCGACGCGGAGTACATATCCGCACTCGAAGAAAAGCTGGGGCAGACCATTGCGGAGCTGAGCTCGTGCAGAGCGCTCGCGATGAGATTGCAGGCGGACTTCGACAACTACCGCAAGCGCAACGCTTCGATAGGCGAGGATATGAAGTCACTGGGACAGACGGTAGTTATCGAAAAACTGCTTACCGTGCTCGATAATTGCGATTTGGCAAGAAAGTATCTCACGGACGAAGCGTCGCTCACGGGCTTCAATATGATGGAAAAACAAATTCTCGACGCGCTAGAAGGCTTCGGACTTAAATCCGTCGATGCGGAAGGAAAGGATTTCGACGCGAGTTTGATGTCGGCTGTCGAACGCGTAAAGTGCGAGGGACAGGACGGCAAGGTCGTCGAAGTGCTGGCTAAGGGATATACGCTCAACGGCAAGCTACTCCGTCCGTCAAGCGTAAAGGTCGGATACGTCGGATAACAAAATAAGGGTTTTAACCGACATAAAACAGTATATAAACGCAGGAATGCGATTATATAGAGCGGAAACGCAAAATAAACAAAAATAAGTTTGCTTCCCGAAATGCGGGAAAAGGAGAATAAGTATGGGAAAGATCATCGGCATTGATTTGGGTACGACAAACTCGTGCGTAGCGGTTATGGAGGGTGGCGAAGCCGTCGTCATTCCAAACGCGGAGGGCAGCAGAACAACCCCGTCGGTTGTGGCGTTCACCAAGGACGGCGAGAGGCTCGTCGGCGAAATCGCGAAGCGTCAGGCGGTCGCCAATCCCGAGAACACGGTAAGCTCTATTAAGAGAGAAATGGGTTCCGACTACAAGGTTAAAATCGCGGATAAGGCGTATACGCCTCAGGAAATTTCCGCAATGATTCTGACAAAACTGAAAAACGACGCGGAGAAATATCTCGGCGAGAAGGTTACGGAGGCGGTCATCACAGTTCCCGCATACTTCACCGACGCACAGCGTCAGGCGACAAAGGACGCAGGCAAGATCGCGGGTCTCGAAGTCAAGCGTATCATCAACGAGCCTACGGCGGCTTCGCTCGCGTACGGCATCGATAAGGATGAGAACAAGGCGCAGAAGGTTTTGATTTTCGACCTCGGCGGCGGCACGTTCGACGTATCCCTGCTCGAGCTCGGCGACGGCGTATTCGAGGTGCTTGCGACCTCGGGCAACAACCGTCTCGGCGGCGACGACTTCGACAAGCGTATAATGGACTGGGTTGTCGGTGAATTCAAGTCTAAAAACGGAGTTGACCTCAGCAAGGACAAGATGGCGATGCAACGCATTAAGGAAGCGTCCGAAAAAGCGAAAATCGACTTGTCCGGCGTTACTAAAACCACGATTTCACTGCCGTTCATCACGATAAACGACGGAGTGCCCATGCACCTTGAAATGGATTTGACAAGAGCCAAATTCGATTCGCTTACGCAGGACCTCGTAAACGCGACGGTTACGCCCATGAAGCAGGCGCTTAAAGACGCGGGTCTCGATTACGGCGACGTATCTAAGGTCATTATGGTGGGCGGTTCTACGCGTATCCCCGCGGTTTACGACACCGTCAAGAAGATTACGGGCAAGGAGCCTTATAAGGGAATCAACCCCGACGAATGCGTGGCGCTCGGCGCGGCTATTCAGGGCGGCGTGCTCGCGGGCGAGGTTAAGGATATGCTGTTGCTTGACGTAACGCCGCTGTCGCTGGGAATCGAGACACTCGGCGGAGTGTTTACAAAGCTCATCGACAGAAACACGACCATTCCTACAAGCAAGTCGCAGGTGTTCAGCACCGCGGCGGACAGTCAGACGGCTGTCGACATCCACGTATTGCAGGGTGAGAGACAGTTTGCAAGAGACAATAAGACTCTGGGAAGATTCGAGCTCGTAGGCATTGCGCCCGCGCCCCGCGGAATTCCGCAAATCGAAGTGACTTTCGATATAGACGCAAACGGCATAGTGTCCGTTAAGGCGATGGATAAGGCGACCAACAAGTCGCAGTCTATAACGATTACCGCATCATCCAATCTGTCCGAATCGGATATAGACGCGGCGGTCAAGGACGCGGAGAAGTATGCCGAAGAGGATAAGAAGCGCAAAGCGGTCGTAGACGCCAAGAACAATGCGGAGCAGCTGATATTCGCTATGGATAAGTTCGTGAGCGAAAACGGAGAGAAGCTCGAAGACGCCGATAAGGAGGCTGTCAACGAAGCCACGAAGACGGCGCGCGTAGAGCTCGAAAGCGCGGAAACCGAGGAACAGGTGAAGGAGCTTATCGAAAAACTTACGAAAGTGAGCGACCCGATATTCACGAAGTTCTATCAGCAGAATCCCGACGCTATGGCGGAGGCGGCGAAGGCTGCGGGTATCAATCCCGACGATATGAACCCCGACGGCGGAATGGACGGAACCGTTGAGTAAGCGACCGAATTATGTCGTCGTTTATCACGGAAGGTAAGAAATAAAACAAATTTTTAGCGCAACGGACGTCCGTTGCGCTAAGGTGTATAAAAGACTATGGCAAAAAACTATTATGAAATTCTCGGGGTCGGCAAAAACGCGTCTGCGGACGAGTTGAAGTCGGCATACCGCAAACTCGCAAAGCAGTATCATCCCGATTTGTATACGACAAAGAGCGATGCGGAGAAGAAGAACGCTGAGGAGAAATTCAAGGAAATCAATCACGCGTACGAGGTACTTTCCGACGACCAGAAGCGCGCGGCGTACGACACCTATGGCGACGAGAACGGACCGCAGGCGGGCGCGGGCGGTTTCGGTGGCTTCGGCGGCGCGGGAGGATTTGGCTTCGACGATATTTTCTCCACTATATTCAGCGGCTTCGGAGGCACGTCGTCGCGCTCCCAGCGCGCAAATGCGCCTAGGCGCGGACAGGATATCCTTGTAGGGGTGAATATTACCTTCGAGGAAGCGGTTTTCGGCACGCAAAAGACGGTCACCGTCAAAAGAGTGGAAAACTGTCCTCATTGCGACGGTACGGGCGCAAAGGACGCAAAGGCGTTTAAGGTTTGTCCGCAGTGCCACGGCAGCGGCAGAGTGACGGTCACGCAGCGCACGCCATTCGGTCAGATATCCACAGAGAGCGTTTGTCCCGAATGCAAGGGAAGCGGAAAGATTATTACCGAAAAATGCACGCAGTGCGGCGGACGCGGAAGAACGGAGTATACCCGCGATGTCAAGGTGAACATTCCCGCGGGCATTGACGCGGGTCAGCGTATCACATACAGAGGCGAGGGGCACAGCGGAGTCAACGGCGGAGAAAAGGGCAGTCTCGTAGTCGAGGTGAGCGTTTCTCCCCATAAGCTGTATACGAGAAACGGCTTCGATATACTTATGGACTTGCCCGTGAGCTTCGCCGACGCGGCACTCGGGTGCTCGGTTACCATACCGACGCTTTACGGAAAACACGATTTGAAAATCCCCGAATGCACGCAGAGCGGCACTGTGTTGAAGGTCAGAAACATGGGCATAAAGAAGCTGCGCGGCGGCGATAAGGGAGATATGTACGTCAAAGTCGTCGTGGAGGTTCCAAAGTCGCTTTCGAGAGAGCAGAAGGAACTGCTCAAAAAGCTGAATTCCACCTTCGAGCTAAAACAGTATCCGCAGAAAAAAGCGTATGAAGAAAAGCAATGACCTATCGGTCGCTTTTCGGTTAAAAGGAATACATAGATGAAATACAGGACGATTACGGTTTTTACCAATCACTCGGACGCCGACCTCGTTGCTTCCGCCATGTTTGACGCGGGCGCGGGCGGCGTTTCCGTTTTGGATAAGCAGGATTTTCTGGATTTGGTCAAGTCCGACGTAATATGGGACTACGTAGACGAGAGCGTGCTCGCTTCGGGAGACGAGGTCAAGGTCTCGACCGTTGCGGAGATGGACGACAAGGATTTTACCGCAAGACTTGCCGCCGCGCTTTCGGAACTGAAAGAGAACGGCGGCATAAGCTACGGCGAAATTATAGAGGATACGATTGACGCCGCGGATTATGAAAACGAATGGAAGAAGTACTATAAGCCTATCCCGACAAAGCATATAACCGTCGTTCCGATTTGGATAAAGTATCAGCCGTCCGACGGGGAGAGGATTATGAGGCTTGACCCCGGAATGGCATTCGGGACAGGCTCGCACGCGACCACGCGCATGTGCCTCGATATGCTGGACGTAGACGGCAAAGACGTGATAGACGTGGGCTGCGGGAGCGGAATACTCGGCATAGCCGCTTCGATTTGCGGGGCGAAGAGCGTATATATGTGCGATATCGACGAGCAGGCGGTGAAATTCGCCAAACAGAATGCCAAGCTCAACGCCGTAGACGCCGAAATAGAATGCGCCGACCTGATTGCCGGTAGCCGCTCGGCTGACGTTATAATCGCAAATATCACCGCGGACATTCTCATGAGACTGTCAAAGGATATAGGCAAGCATTTGAGAGAGGGCGGGCATATAGTGCTTAGCGGCATAATCGACAGCAGACTCGACGAGGTGATAAGCTGTTACGAGGGTGCGGGATACGTCATAACGGAGCGCGGCGAGTGCGACGACTGGCGCGCGCTGAAACTGATAAAAAATTGAATTAGAATATGGAAATCCGTAGATTTTTTGTATCTCAATCGGACATATCGGACGGAGTCGTCGTACTTTGCGGCGACGAGTTTGCGCATATGACGAGGGTGTTGAGATATAAGGTCGGATACAAGGCGATTATTTGCGCCAACGACGGCGTAGAACGTCTGTGCACGGTTGAAAGCATAGGCAGAGACAGCGCGACGCTCAGAGTGGATAAATCCGAGACCGTCGACAGAAAAAACGTCGAGCTTACGCTCTACGCAGGACTTTTGAAAAACAATAAACTGGATTTTGCAATTCAGAAGGCGGTCGAGCTGGGCGTAGACAGGATTGTGCCGTTTTTGTCGGCGAACTGCGCCGAAACCAAGTTTTGCCGCGACAGGTCGAGCAAGATAGCTCTCGAAGCCGCCAAGCAGTGCGGCTCGGCGTATCTGAGCGAGGTAGGGGAGCTTATTTCGTTCGACGGGATGATAGACCGCTTTAAGGATTACGACGACGTTGTGTTCGCCTACGAGGGTGAGAGGAAGAACAGAATTTCCGACTTCCGTCCAACGGGTAAGCGAATTGCGATAGTAATCGGTCCCGAGGGCGGTTTCGGCGCTGAAGAAGCGGAGATTATCAAGAGCAACGGTGCGAAATGCGTTTCGCTCGGCAGGCGTATTTTAAGGGCGGAAACGGCGTCCGTAGTCGCCTGCGCGCTGCTTCTAAACGGGCTCGGCGAGCTCGATTGCGAATAAGTATTACTGCCGTAATCGCAGAATGAACGGCATATAGATTATACGTAATGTCTGATTTATCGGACTTACAATAAGGGGAATTATGATAAATTGCGGACTGCCTAAAATAGCGGTGTTTACGCTCGGGTGCAAGGTAAATCAATATGACGGAGACGTTATGCTCGCGATATTCAAAAAAGCGGGCTTCGAGGTCGCCGATGGACTTGAATTCGCGGACGTGTATGTGCTCAATACCTGCGCCGTTACAGCGGAGGCGGAGAAAAAATCCAGACAGTCCGTCACAAGAATACTCAAAATAAATCCGAATGCAAAGATTTATGTGTGCGGCTGCGCCTCTCAGAACAACTTTACGCAGTTTGCAAAGGACGGGGTGGTTTACGTTTCGGGAACGGAAGGCAAAACTGCTCTGGCAAACGAAATAGTGAAAAGCTATTCGTCGGAAATACCGATTGACAACGGCGCAATCGCAAGAAAGGATTTTGTGATTTCCAAGCAATTCGAGGATAACGACGGCGTGTACAACCTGCGCACACGTCACTTTATAAAGGTGCAGGACGGTTGCGATAACTACTGCAATTACTGTATAGTGCCTTATCTGCGAGGACACAGCAGGTCGCGCTCCGCCGAGAGCATAAAGCGTGAGCTGGATTCTGTAAAATCCGAGGTGAAAGAGGTCGTCGTGACGGGTATAAATCTGTCCGCATACGGGCTGGACAGAGAATCCAACCTCACAGAGCTTGTAAAAATGCTTGCGGAATACAAAAACCTTCGTTTCAGGCTCGGGTCGTTGGAGGTGCGCGTTATAGACGAGGAGTTTTTGAAAGCCACCAAAAAAATCAAATATTTTTGTCCGCACTTTCATCTGTCTCTTCAAAGCGGCGACGACAGCGTGCTCGTAGCGATGAACAGACACTACACGACAAAACAATACTTAGAAGCCGTGCAACTGATACGCAACTACTATCCACAGGCGGCGATAACCACGGATATAATCGTAGGCTATCCGACCGAGACCGACGAAATGTTTCTGAACAGCGCGGCGTTCGCGAGAAAAGTAGGATTTTCGGACATACACGTGTTCCCGTACTCGTCGAGGAAGGGAACCGTTGCGGGAAGAATGCCCGTACTGCCGCCCGACGTCGTAGAAAACAGGCAGAAGACTATGAACGCCGTCAAGCAGGAGCTTATAGGCAATTATCTGAATAAGCAAATAGGAATGCCGCAGCAGGTGTTGTTCGAGACGCAGACGGACGGAATGTGGGTAGGGCACACGCTCAACTACGTCAAAGTCTATTCCCGACACGGCGCGAAAAACGAGGTAAGAACTATTGTTCCCAAACGCAGATACGCGGACGGACTGGCTGACTGAAATGCGTAATATTGCAAAAATACAACTTTAAGGAGCTAAAAAGATATGGAAAACTGCATTTTCTGCAAGATTATAAACGGAGATATTCCCGCACAACGCGTCTATGAGGACGACGATATGCTCATCATCAAGGACGTAAATCCGCAGGCTGAAATTCATCTTTTGCTTTTGCCAAAAGAGCATTATGCCGATATAGAGGAGATGTCTGACGAGCAGGCACAGACTCTCGCAAGATGTATCAAAAAACTATCGGGAATGACTAAGCAGCTGGGGCTCGAAGAGGGCTTCCGCCTCGTTTCCAACAAGGGAAAGCACGGCTGTCAGTCTGTCGGACACCTGCACATACACATTTTAGGCGGCGAACAGCTCGGCGACAGAATGGCGTAGTCGCGATTTATAAACGCAGCGATAATAGGGCGTTACAATGGGCGCTGAAATTAAATGAAATAGGTTGAATCAAAGCTATATCGGCTTTTGTTTATGTGAAATCATGATAAGTATCGATAGTCAAAGGCGGCGCAAATGCGCCGCCTTTGATGTTTTTAGGAGAACAAATGAAATACTATTTGTCGTATTTTTTGTTTATAGTGTGGGATATCTGTTCGTCTACGGTCAGCTCGATTCCCGATTTGACGGGAGCGGGGGTTTCTTCGCTCGGCGCAGACTGAGCTTCGGATACTTCCGTTTCGCTTTCCTCAATCTCGTCGGATGCCGCTTCGGCTTCAACGGGCGCTGCGCTGTCCTGAACGCTGTTTTCCGAATCGGTTTCCAAATTATCAGAAGATTCCGCAATAAGCTCTATGGACGCGTCGCCGGCTGCGGCAAGTTTCTTTTTTGCCATAAGTTTTTCGGCGAGGACTATGCCGCCTATCGACAGCGCAAGCATGGCAACGCCTATTGCTAAACATATTCCGACGGTTGCGCCGTAGGAGCCGCCTATGCTTTGCGACTGCGCGGAGAAGCCCGTTATCAGATACGTCAGACCGCATACGATCGCAACAATCGTAGCATAGGGCATCTGTGTTTTAACGTGGTCGATATGGTTGCACTGTGCGCCTGACGAAGCCATTATCGTGGTGTCCGATATCGGAGATACGTGGTCGCCGTACACCGCGCCCGCAAGCACCGCCGCCATTGTCAGATAGAATAGCCCGCTGTTGGATTCCGCAGACATAACCGCGGTGGAGATTGGAATAAGAACGCCGAACGTTCCCCAGCTCGTGCCCGTTGCGAAGGATATGAAGCAGGCGAGAGCGAAGAAAATAAACGGAATTACGCCGAGCGCCATGCTGTCCGCAGAAATATGCGCCTGTACGAACGCCTTTGCGTTTAGAGTGCCGTCGATGACGGGTATTCCGTCCGCAAGCCCCTCGCCCTTTGCTCCCATAAACGCGCAGAGCGTCCAAGCAAACACCAATATCAGTATAGCGGGAACCATCGACTTGAAACCCTCGGTGATACTCTTCATCGACTCCTTGAAGGTGACGGCTTTGGATATGGCGTAATAAACTATCGTCAGCACCAGCGCCAGAACCGAACCCGTCGCAAGCGCGATAGAGGAATCGCACTGCGAGAACATATCCAGCAGGTTGAAGCTCGGCTTGCCAAGCTCTTCCATTAGCTCATCGGGAGACAGGGTATGAAGCCACGACCAGCCGTTGTATATCATCGCGCCTACGCAGCATACGACGAGCAGTATTATCGGAATAAGAAGATGCGCAACGCGGCCTTTCGAGTTTTCCGTAGCGTTGATATCCTCGGTCGGCAAATCGGTTTCGCCGGCGTTGAGGTCGCCCGTCGTCATTGCGATACGCTCGTTCTTTCTCATCTTGAAAATATCGAATTTCAGGCAGATGAACACTATCATCATAGCGATTGTAAGCAGGGCATACATATTGAACGGAATGGTCTTTATAAACGCTATTATGCCGCCGTCCGCGTATCCCGATACCGCAGCAGCCCAGCTCGATATTGGGGCGATTATGCATATCGGCGCCGCAGTTGAGTCGATGAGATAAGCCAGCTTTGCGTGCGAAACCTTATGTTTATCCGTCACGGGACGCATAACGGAGCCGACCGTTAGACAGTTGAAATAGTCGTCGACAAATATCAGCGCGCCTAGACCCACCGTAGCGAACTGCGCGCCCGTACGCGATTTGATTTTGCCCGAAGCCCAGTTGCCGTAGGCGGTCGAACCTCCCGATTTGACCATTAGCACGGCGAATATGCCGAGCACTACGAGGAATATAAGTATCCCTCCGTTTCCGCCTATCTGCTCGGACATAACTTCGAATATGCGTTGCAATGCGCCGAGCGGTTCTCCTCCCGCAAGGAACATTGCGCCTACGAATACGCCTGCAAACAGACTCAGATACACCTGCTTCGTTATAAGCGCGAGCGCTATTGCGATAATAGCGGGTACGAATGCCCAAAACGAGCCGACAAAATAATCTCCTGCCGCCGAGATGACGTTTGCGAACATATGTTCATCCTCCGATTGTGTTTCCGTTTTCGTCAAACAGAGCGGGAAATGTATTGCGAAATAAAAAAACCGCAATACGCTAAGCAAATTGCGGCAAAATGTACACACAAGTTGATAGCGCTCCACCGTGTTCGGTGACAGTACAACGCATATTTTGCGCTGTCCCAAGAGTATTGCATCCAGACTATGCAAGCCTCTTTCGGCGACTTTTCCTTTCCCACCGAAGCGATTTGTCTGCGCTGTCGGCTTATCTTAAAAGTCGCACCTCTATCTGATTTGTAAAGAGTGTAGCACGCTTTATTTCGCCTGTCCAGCAAATTTCGAGTATTTTTTTAAGATTGTTAAATAATTATTAAAATTTTTGTAGATATGGAGCTTTTTGCCGCGTAACACATTTTTACTCTGAATATATTCAATTCTCATTCGTTTTCCATATTTTAGGAATAAATTCGGTTGACAACGGGCGGGCATTGTGTATAATGGTATAGTACAATTTGCTTCGAGGAGGTGAGAAAGATGTCCACAGTCAAAGTCGGCGAAAGCGAAAGCCTTGACAGCGCAATCCGTCGTTTCAAGAGAAAGTGCGCGCGTGACGGTATCATCGGCGACCTCCGCAAGAAAGAGGCGTATGAGAAGCCCAGCGTAAAGCGTAAAAAGAAAGCGGAAGCCGCTCGCAAGAGAATGTACAAATCATAAGCAATCATTGCCGCTATGCGGCATGAGGAGGCATGGCTCAGTTGGTTAGAGCACACGGTTCACATCCGTGAGGTCACAGGTTCGAGTCCTGTTGCCTCCACCAAAATCTTTCCGCCCGTCAGGGCGGATTTTTTTGTTGTC
>CANDBF010000040.1 GCA_947382865.1 uncultured Clostridia bacterium | reverse complement strand
CGCTGGCACAGCCTGCCGCACAATTCTATTGTGCGGGAATCCCCCGATGACAACATAAAAACCCAAAGCGAATCGCTTTGGGTTTTGACTGGTGGAGACGAGGGGATTCGAACCCCTGACCTATGCGTTGCGAACGCATCGCTCTACCAACTGAGCCACGCCCCCACAGGTTACGGTTTGTCCGTGCCTTGATATATTACAACATTTTCGCAGGATGAACAAGTATTTTTTATTAAAATTTGCAAAATGAAAGAAAAATTATTTTTTTATTCCCATACAGACGTCTGAATGATATACTTAAAAATGCAAACGCAATCATTTTTCGATACAAAGATGCGGAATATGGCGACAGACAAAAGTTTCATCGATTTCGTGCTTGAACAGTTAAGAGGATTGGACGGGATAACCTGCCGCAGAATGATGGGCGAGTATATCATATATCATCACTCCAAAATCGCGGCTTGCGTATGCGACAACCGTCTTCTCGTAAAGCCCGTCGAAGCGGCGTTTAGTATGATGCCTTCCGCACATTTGGAGCCGCCCTATGCGGGAGCTAAGGATATGCTTCTCGTTGATGACTTGGACGATAAGAGATTCCTGATTGAATTATTTGAAGCGATGTATCCCGAGCTACCCGAGCCTAAGCCGAAAAAGACAAAACGATAATCTAACGCTGTCAATTTGTTGACATAGCACAGGGACGGAAGCAATCGCTTCCGTCCCTGTGCGCTAAAAAGAGAGAATATTTCGCTCTGCAAAATGCAAGAGCTGCCGTTATGCGTTTGAATCCTCGGAAACTCCGCCCTGTTGCCCTTGCTCTTCGCACTCGCAACAAGACTTGCCGTCCTGCTCCGCCGAATTATCCGAGCCGTGACAACCGCCGCCCGCCGCGCTTTTACAGCTTGCGGCGTACGGACAGCTTCCGCAGCCCGAGCAACCCGAAGGCTTCCCTTTGAGTTTTCTTATTATCGCCACCGCCGCAAAAGCTATGACAATCACAACTGCCGCGACGATAATCACAATTTCAACAGGTCCCATTTTCACCTCTTAATATCGCCGTATTGCTCCCTACGCTCTTTTCCGATTTTTCGGATTGAGCTTCGAGAAAAACGCTTTTACGTCGATTTTACCCAAGTTGTTCAAAACTATAATCGTAATTATGCCTGCCCACAGCGCGAGGAAGATGAACAGCGTCCACCACCACGAGCCTATCAGATATATCATCATGGATACGACGTAGGACACGACCACCCAGAACAGCAACGTCATACGGAAGGACTTCTTGCTCGGCGACTCCGCCTTAGCGGTAGCGACAGCCGCAAAGCACGGTATCGTGAGCATATTGAACGCTATAAACGCTATCAGACCGGAAATGCCGATGCCCGTCGCTCCGATAAGCGCTTCTATTGAGTCTACGCCGCCGAGAGCTTCGTCCGCAACGAAACCGCTGACCACACACGCCGCAAGCGTTCCAAATGTAGCGATAACGTTCTCCTTTGCGATAAGTCCCGTTATTGCCGCGACCGCGAATACCCAACCGAACGAGCCGAGCTGACTGCCGAATCCTACGGGTGTAAAGAGCGGTTGAATAAGCTGACCTATGTTTGCAAGGATACTGTTGTTCATCTCCTCGTCGGGGAGATAGCCCCAACTCCAAGAGAAGTGACTGAAAAACCAGATAGCTATCGTTGATACGAGTATGATTGTAAACGCTTTCTTTATAAAGTGTTTGAGCTTATCCCACAGGTGAAGCATAAGGTTTTTGAACTGCGGCGCGTGATAGGCGGGCAACTCCATGATAAACGGCGGAACTTCGCCTTTCATAGTGGTATTGCGCATAAGCAGTACGGCGCAGATTGCGACGACTATGCCGAGCAAATACATACTGTACGTAATTATATCGGCGTTGTTTATATTCGCCAAAGTCAGTATGCCGCCCGAAACCGCCGTCAGAATAGGCAATTTCGCTCCGCAGCTGAAAAACGGAATTACTCTGAGCGTAGCCGTCCTTTCGTTCTGGTCCGCCAGCGTTCTTGTATTTATCATCGCGGGAACGGAACAGCCGAAGCCCATTATCATCGGCATAAACGCTCTGCCCGACAAACCGAATTTTCTGAAAATTCTGTCCAGTATAAACGCGACTCGCGCCATATAACCGCTGTCTTCGAGAATAGAGAAAAACAGGAACAGCAACAGGATCTGAGGCAGGAAGCTCAACACCGAAAACAGACCTCCGAGCACGCCGTCGCATATAAAACCCGTCGCCCACTCGGCAACGCCGCCGCTTTCCATTGCGCCGCGTATCGCGTCTGTAAGCGAATCCGTGCCAAGACCGAGCAGGCTCTGCAAAAACACTCCGGGTGAATTGATTCCGCTCTCTCCGAACAGCCCTTCCGCGGCTGTACCTTCCAGCGAAACCCATCCTTCGGGCAGACCATAGCCAATAAACAGGAAGTTTTCGGAGAATGTAAGATGGAATACCGCAAAAAGAATAAGCAGGAAAATCGGAATACCCCAAATCTTGTGCGTAAGCACCCTGTCCGCCTTATCCGAGCGCGACATCTTTTCCTTTTCATTACTCTTGTTCTTCACTACGACGGACGAATAGTTTTTGGAGATATGCTTATATCTGCTGTCTGCGACTATCGCCTCGAAGTCGCTTCCGAACGTATCGTCCTCGAAAGTCTGCTTGAACTCCTCGACCATACGAGCGGATTCGGGGTGCATTTTAACTTCGATTTCGTCAAGCTCCGCGAGCTTAATCGCATGGAAAAGCGAATTGTCCACCTTCTGACCGTCGAGCGCGATTTTGCAGTCGCGTATAAGGTGCATAAGTTGGGTCCCGTCGAGTACGGTAGAGCCCGTTCTCGGCTCTTTGGATATCTCGTACGCGCGCTTCATAAGCTCGTCGAGCCCGTGTTCTTTAAGCGCCGATATCGCGACTACCGGCAGCCCCATCTTTTCTTCGAGCTTTTCGGGGTCGATTTTATCCCCGTTTTTCTCGACCGCGTCCATCATATTAAGAGCGATGACCATAGGCACGTCGATCTCCATAATCTGAGTGGTGAGATACAGATTCCTTTCTAAATTGGTCGCGTCTATTATGTTTATAATACAATCGGGCTTTTCATCGAGTATGTAATTCCTCGAAATAACTTCCTCGGGAGTATAAGGCGACAGCGAATATATCCCCGGCAAATCGACTATGGCGATTGGCTCGCCGCACTTTTTGTACACGCCTTCCCTTTTATCCACGGTCACGCCCGGCCAGTTTCCTACGTGCGCGGTAGAACCCGTAAGGCTGTTGAACAACGTGGTTTTACCACAGTTGGGATTTCCCGCAAGAGCAAACTTTTTCATACGTCCGCCTCCTCTTTCGTTTTGCGGCTTTTACTCTTAAAAAAACCGAATCTCTTCTGCTTCTTTTCCTCTTTTGCGGAATTGAGTCTGCGCTCCTCATCCTCGGAGCACTCGCAGGTAACCGCCTGTGCCTCCGTGTTTCTGAGCGTAAGCTCGTAACCGCGCATCGTCACCTCTAACGGGTCGCCGAGCGGCGCTTTTTTTCTGAGCGTTACGTCCGCACCGGGGGTAACGCCCATATCGAACAGTCTTCGTCTGATTTTCCCGTCGCCTCCGACGGCGGTTATGACGCCCGACTGTCCGATTATGAATTGGTCGAGTGTTTTTTTCATATCTGCTCCTTTATGCTACTAAAATTTTTGTCGCAAGATTTCTGTCAAGAGCGAGGCGGCCGTCCTTTATCATACAGATTGTACTGCCTCCACTCTGAGATACGATACTTATCGTTGACGACAGCGTAATCCCGAGACTTTCCAGATGCTTTTTCGTCTTATCGTCGGTAAGTATCTTAACGATTCTAAGCTCTCTGCCTATCGGCGCAACTACAAGCGGCATAAACCCTCCCGTTTCATATTGTAATCGATTGGGATTACAAATGTGAAACTTATTTCATATTTTAGCGAATACATAATAGCACCGAGAATAAAATTCCGTCAACCGTTTTGATTAAAAATATGAAAAATTTTTCACATTTATGAAATTTTGTTTATTGCTTTATTTTCCAAACGGCATTATAATCAATATATCAACACCGCGCACGTAAGCGCGCTTTATAGGTGATTATGGAACGCGAAGTGCGCAAGCCCAAACAGGAACGCTCGATAGAAAAGAAAAACAAAATACTGCAAGCTGGATATGAACTTTTTTCAAACGTAGGCTATTACAGTACGAACACCGCTCAGATAGCAAAATGCGCGGGGGTGTCCACCGGCATAGTTTACGGTTATTTCAAGGATAAGCGAGATATACTGCTTGATGTGCTCGGCATATACGTGGAAAGAGCGTTCTCTCCCGTACTCAGGCTTATCGACTCCCTCGAAGCGCCGATAAACTATTACGTACTTGCAAAAGATGTTCTGGACGACGCGATTGCAATCCACCGCAACAACGCGAAAATTCACGAGGCTCTGCACTCGATGTCGCACACGGACGCCGACGTAAACGCGAGATTTATAGAGCTTGAAGACGACATAACTTTGAGGATTTCGGGCAAGCTCGCAATGCTCGGTGCCGACGCTCCCAATCTCACAGAGAGAGTTCATTTCGCAATGGATATCGTACAGTCCTTCTCTCACGAGTGGATATTCGACAATCACCCCTACATAGACTACGCCGCAATGCGCACGGTAGTCGAAAACACGTTAGTAGCCCTGTTTATCTGAATATGTTTACGCAGCGCGCACTGGATTTTTTATATTTCAACCACCTGAACAACTCCAAGCTCTGGTATCAGGAGCACAAGTCGGATTTTCAGGAGTATCTCGTCAAACCCTTTGCCGAGCTTGTAACGGATATGACTCCCGCTATGCTGTCCATAGACCCGAAGTTTATCGTCGAACCCAAGATAGACAAAACCATATCGCGCATATACAGGGATATGCGCTACGCCTCGGACGGCTATCTTTACAGAGACAGAATGTGGTGCGTATTTTTGCGCGACAAAAAACTTTACAACGGTCTGCCCGGCTACTTCTTCGAGCTGTCTCCCTACGGCTTCCGCTACGGCTGCGGCTATTATCAGGCGGACGGCAAATCCGTAAAAAACTTCCGCCGTCTGATACTCGACGGTTCGCCCGAATATAAGGCGGCGATGGAATGTTACAAGAGCCAAAACGTACTTTCCGTTTACGGCGAAAAGCTCAAAGGCGACCGATACGCCGATATGCCGCAGGAAGCTCGCGAGTGGTTGAATCTCAAAAACATAGGTTTAATTGCGGAAAGCAAGGATATAAACCTGCTTTTCAGTGAAAATTTGGCACAAACACTCTCTGAGTTGTTCGTACAAATCAAACCGTTTTATCTGTTGATGCAAAAAGCGGAAGAAATGAAATCCTCCGAATAACGTTAAATATAACACTCTTATTTGAAATACATAATGCTATTAAAAAAAGCAAGGAGCACTTGCTTTTGCTTTGTTTGAAGATGTGAAATCCGACACTCTGCGATATAGTCTAAGTAAGGAACGAAATTTCGTACTTATTAGTGTTAGCAAATCATTCGTACGATGCACTGTTATCCGACGAGGATATGCATATTTCTAAGCTCTGCGTTTTTTATTTTCTTTACAATCGAAAAGCCGTAGGGCTCCAAATATCCTTCCTTGCAATCCGCAAGCTCCTGCCGTTTCAATTCGTTTGCGACCGCAAGCGATATATCCTCGATAATGTCCCGCTTTATTCTTTTCCCCTCTCCGTCGTTATCGGCTGTCAGCAAAAATTCGAGGGGCGCGGTCATATCCGAAAGTATTTCAAGCGACCGCATAGCCCTGAACGACCATTTGAAATAGGGACAGTGCTTTCTGTTGAGCAAAAAAATAATCTCCGCGGCGTTCTTCACAAATTCGCAAAGCGCAAGAATCGCCGCGCCCTCTTCGCCGTGCGCGAGACAGCGAGCATAATTATACTGCCCCGACTGAGCCATTCTCACCGCCGCCGCGGCTATTTTTTTAAGCCGCACGTCCTCGGGCATACCGTTTGCTATCTGTTCTCTTATGCGGGAAAACTCGCCTAGGTCGTCGCGGAACACCCTGCCGTTTGTGGCCTCCGCAAAATACGCGCTCTCGGTAAACAGCCAGTCGCGCAGAGTTTCGGGCGCGCCCGCGCAGCCCGTGTAACGTCTAAAAAACTCCCCTATTATCGATACTCCCTGCGAGTTGGCGCCTATCGCGCTGGTATGGTTTAGTTTCGCGCCGCCGTACTCGGCCTTTAAGGCGTCGTACGCCCTCGTAAGCCTGAAACCTATCTTTTCCTCGTCCTCGCGAGTAAGCCAAAGGCAGAAGCCCGTCTCGAAATCATGGTCCTCCGAAACCTCGTCGTCGAATCCAAAGCATTCCGAACCGTGCCCCGCAAGCCCGACCGCTATGCGGTCCGCATACTCGGGGAATTCGCGCTCTATCATTTTAGCGCCGCACTCGTTATAAAATTTTTCGGCGTTTTTAAGTCCGTTCATATTACAAAATTGCTCATTGGCAAGGTAAATAACGATTAATTTCCGTTTGCCTCGTAAATCTCCTTAGCTCTTCTTTCCAACTCCTGTTTATCGAGGAAATATCCGAAGAAGCCGAACACGGTCGCGCACTTTTCGCAGGTTCTCGCATAGTTGCCGTCCCTTGCCAGCTTCTCGTCGTTGAGACAGTCGTAGGCAAGCATCAGCAGCTCTTCGATCTCTTTTTCCTTTTCCTCGTCGCCGATGGATTCCTCGCTGTGCGCCGACAGAGCAAGATTGACGTAGGTCACAGCAAGCTCGCTGCATCCGCCTATCCTTTTTAGGATATCGACCGCCTTGTAATAAGTTTCCTTTGTCTCCGCGTCTCTGCCCAGATCGTCGAGCGCGGTGGCATAATTATTGTAAAATCCCGCCAGACGTACGTCGTCGTTCGGGAGCAGCCGTTCGTAGACCTCTTTCGCCTTTTCGTAATACGGCATAGCCTCCGCGGTCTTATCGAACGCCTTCATCGTGGTTGCGCAGTTGAGATATATCGTGGCGTTTGCGACGCTGTCGCCGTCGTCAGTACAGTCGAGTATAGACAGCGCCTCTTCCACCGCGCGCAAGCCCTTTTCCTTATCCTCCATACTGCGATAGTAGCCTACCTGCTCGCTCAATATTTCCAAAAGACCGCGCCTGTCGTTCAGCGCGCGCGCTTCTTTTTCCCAATATTCGAGCAGTCTGCCCGCCTCCGCCATATCCTTTTTGTCGAACAGCATATCCAGCCTATCGAATATGCGCATAATAGGTATACTTCCCAACGGCTCCTTAGAGCAACAGCATTTTTCCTCAGACATAAAAATCTCCTCTTATTTATTGCTTATCGTATCGCGCTCAAAACTTTGAGCGCTTCCGTTACCTTTGCGCGAAGCTCCGACAGGCTTCCCGAATTATCCACGACTATATCCGCCGCTTTTGTCAGAGTCCGCTCGTCCGCCTGCGCATTTATTCTTTTAAGCGCGTCGCTCTCGGACATTCCGCGCGCCGCCAGCCTTTTAAGACGTATTTCAAGCGGCGTGTATATGAGAATAGTTTTATCGAAAAGTTCCTGAGCGCCTATTTCGTACAACAAGGGCATCTCCGCAACGAGTGGATCCGCCTTTTCGGTTGCGATACGGCGCAGAATATTAGGATGCGCTATCGCGTTCAGCTTTTTGAGCTCGATTTCGTCTGAAAAAACGATATCCGCCAATTTTTTTCTGTCAACACTTCCCGAAGCGACGACAGTCGGAAAAGCGACGGCTATTTCGTTTATATAATCAGGAGATTGCAGCAGCCCCGAGTTTATCTCGTCCGCGCTCAGCGTAGAAAACCCGAGCTCCGCCGCCGTTTTCATAGCCTCGCTCTTTCCCGAACCTATTCCGCCTATAATCGCAATTCTCATATTCCGTACCTGCGCGTCGGATTCAAGAAGTCAAGTCCCGACGCAATTATTCGCTTCGCACGTCAATATTCTATTTTCTCTTCGCTATTTCAAAGCGCCCCAGTCCTTTGCCGTCGCGGCGTTCGCCACAAGCGGGACTTTTAGCTTGATTGCGTTTTCCATTTCTTCCGTAAGAATGCCCGTCACCTCGTCCGCTTCGTCCGTTGCCGCGTCTATGATAAGCTCGTCGTGTATCTGCAAAATCATCTTGGATTTTTTATCATTCAAGCGGCTTTCAACGCCTATCATCGCCAGCTTGATTATATCCGCAGCCGAACCCTGCAAGGGAGTGTTCATAGCCATTCTTTCCGCCGCCGAGCGCACGGGATAGCTCGAAGCGTTTAGGTCGGACATATTGCGCCGCCTGCCGAGCATAGTGATCGCATAGCCCTTTTCTCTTGCCTCGCGCACGCAACCGTCCATATATGCGCGCACGTCGGGGTGCTCCGTGAAATAATTGGAGATAAACTCTCGCGCCTTGTATTGCGGAATGGAAAGGTTTTCGGCAAGTCCGAATCCGCTTATGCCGTATATGATTCCGAAATTGACCGCCTTTGCGTCCCTGCGCTGTGCGGCGGTGACCTGCGACGCGGGAATTCCCAGAATCTGCGACGCGGTTATCGCGTGGATATCCTCCTCGTTGTTGAACGCGTCTATAAGCTGTCTGTCTCCGCTCATATGCGCCAGCAGCCTCAACTCTATCTGCGAGTAATCCGCCGAGACGAGCACGTTGCCCTCGCTAGGCAAAAACGCGCTCTTTATATCCTTAGCCTCCTCGCTGCGGGTGGGGATATTTTGCAAATTGGGATTTGTGGACGACAGTCTGCCCGTCGTAGTCACGCATTGATTGAATTCCGTATGAATGCGCCCGCGACTTATAAGCGGCTGCAAGCCTACGACGTAGGTTGATTGCAGCTTCGTATAATGGCGATATTCCAGTATATCCTTGACAATCGGGTGCGCGTTTACGAGATTTGCGAGCACGTCCTCACTCACTGAGTAACCCGTCTTTGTCTTTTTGCCGTGCGGAAGTCCGAGCTTCTCAAACAGAATTTCACCCAGCTGCTTTGGCGAGGCTATATTAAATGTACAGCCCGCGCCCTCGTAAATGCGCTTGGCAAGCCTGTCTATAATCTCGCCGTATTTAGCTTCCAACTCCTTCAATTTATCGTAGGACACGCGCACTCCGCGCTCTTCCATATTGCGCAAAACCACGCAAAGAGGCTGTTCAACCTCCGAAAACAGCTTGTAAAGCTGCTTTTCGTGCAATATATCCGTCAATATCCCGCATTCCTCAAACAGCTCCGCCGCACCGACCGATAGCCCGTCCGCACCCAGCACCTGCGCTAGGCTTTTTATAGGCGCGCTTTCGCGCGCGAGGTGCGCGGCAATCATAACGTCGAAAAATTTATCGTTTGAAAAGCCGTATTTTTTTGAAATCGATTTGAAATCGTAGCATATGAGCTCTTTGTCCGCCGCGCCTTTTCGCACGGCTTCTATCGCGTCGTCAAAGTACATTCCGTCGCTGAACAGATCCTCCGCACAGTTGACGACGTACTCAGTCCTGCCGTCGACGGAAAAGGAAATATTTTCGTCAATGACAACCGCGACCCTATCCCCCGTAAGCGCGGAGATTATTTCTTCCGCGGATTTAAGCGCGACCGAAATCTTCTCGAATTCCTGCAAAATCGGCTCGTTTTCATCGAACGTCATTCTGCTTGCAAGAGAGGAAATTTCAAGCTCCGCAAGTTTGGTCTTTACCTCCTGCGAATATACGGGCGTAAACTTCAACTCGTCGAGCGTGCACTCTACCGGCACGTTCACATCTATCGTCGCGAGCTGCCTGCTGAGCAAAGCGGAATCCTTTCCGTTTTGCACCTTTTCGCCCAGCTTGCCCTTTATATCCGCGGCGTGCTCCAACACTGCGTCGAGAGAGCCGAACTCTGCGATCAGCTGTTTTGCGGTCTTCTCACCAACCCCCGAGATACCGGGGATATTGTCGGACGGGTCGCCCATAAGCGCTTTATAGTCGATAAACTGCGAAACGGTGAAGCCGTCCGCGAGCAGCCGCGCCTCGTCATAAACCTCTATTTCGGTCACGCCCCTCTTCGTCCAGAATACGCGGGTGCTCGGGCTTACGAGCTGAAAGCTGTCTCGGTCGCCCGTCACAATTATGCTTTCGTCGTCGAAACGTCTTGAAAGCGTGCCGAGGATATCGTCGCCCTCGTAGCCTTGAAGACTTACGATTTTTATGCCCATCGCAGTTATAAGGCTTTTGAGAGGCTCGACCTGCTGGCGCAGTTCCTCGTCCATAGGCTTGCGAGTCGCCTTGTAGCCGTCGTACATCTTATGCCTGAACGTGGGACCTTTGAGGTCGAACGCGGCGGCGATATGCGTAGGCTGCTGTTCCTTTATAAGTCTGAGCAAAATATTCAGAAAACCGAAAATCGCGCCCGTATACTGACCGTTTGACGTCTTCAAGTTCGGCAAAGCGTGATACGCCCTATGCATAAGACTGTTTGAATCCAAAAGCAATATTCTGTTCTTTGACATTACGACCTGCCGAATTTAAGATTATTATAAGACCTATAATATTAATTATAACACCATATAAAGTTTTTTACAATGAGTATACTTCCATATTTGAGCGCAAAATAAAAAAACGCCCGCGCCCTCCCGTACGGTATTCGCGTACGGTTAAGGCGCGGACGCATGTTCGATTAAAGGTCTATTTCAATCCGTGCAAATGCTCTATAAACCTCGAATCTATTATGAAGGTGGAAGTAGGCGTGATGTCCGACTTGTCGTTGTATCCGTAAAACACAAGCTCCATTTTGGAAATCAACAGCTCCGCGGCAGCCAGATCGGCGCTTGTGGTTTTGACGTTTCTGGTGCGTATCGGCTCCTTGACAAATCTCTCGTCCTCAAAGGTTATATCGAGATAAATCGGCTCGTCCATTATGCCTTCGCCAAACGACACTCCCGAGGACAGGAATCCCATATGGAAATACAGCGAGTTGTCCTCCTCTCTGAGATATCTGCATTTTTCGAACTCGGGATTTTCTTTAATCAGTCTGCCCGCAAGCGTGCCTATCATCTTGTTTGTATTGGCGTCGCCCGTATCTATCAGATTGGCGTTATTGACGTTCTGCCAGTTGTAAATATCCAAAAATCCCGTCTGTACAATGGTGTTGGTTATTCCCTTAGACAGGAAATGCTCCCTGAAATACTCGGCGTTTGCGGCGGGGTCCTTTCTTATAAATCTGCCGTCCCCTGCGGAGCAGTTGGGATAAGGATTTGCGCTACCTGTCTTTTCGACCACGGTGAACCTTTCAAACGGATATGAGCCTATGGAGCTTATGCAGTTTGAAAACACGCAGTTATTGAAGTAAGTGCCCGAAAATACGGGATAGGTGACAAGCCCGTCTTCCTCATCATACGTTTTCATTCTCGCAGGAATATAGAAGGCGGTGTTTGAAATATTTCTGATAACCACACCGTCGAAAGTGCAGTCCGCATTTTTGGTCTGTCCCGCTCTTCTTGCGTTTTCCATTATACAGAATTCGACCTTGATTCCGGAAATTCTTACTTTATCGATATCCTCGTATGCCTGTACGTTTACGCACTCGCCGCCCAATCCGTTGGTCTCGTCTGCGGACAGCGTGCCGTCCTTTTCCATTTTATTGGCGCGGAAGTTCAGATTGCTGACAGTGACGTTGCTCCAAACTATATGCGTCATAGCCTCCCATCTGACCATTTGGTCGGTTTCGCATTCGAGTCTGTGCCCGTTCCCGTACACG
>CANDBF010000039.1 GCA_947382865.1 uncultured Clostridia bacterium | reverse complement strand
CCGCAGAAGCAAGCTCGTATTTTACGTCGGCAGTATTTGCCCAGCGCGTGTCGCAGTAGCTGCAATTAAGATTGCATCCGCAAAACCGCAGAAACACGGCAAGCTCGCCCGCGCGAGGACCTTCGCCGTTTATGCTTACAAACTTTTCGGCAACTTTAAAACAGGACATATCACTCTCCGTACACCGCGCAGTTTTCAGGCGATTCGTAAACGGTCACACTTAAAACGGGCAAGCTCTTTTTGCAAAGTTCGGCATATATGTGCTCGGCAAAGTTTTCGGCGGTGGGTCTGAAATCCGTTTCAACCAAGGAAAAACCTTCTTCCTTAAGCACGTGGACAGTTGCAGGTTTAAGAGTGTTTTTTTCGTAAATCAACGTATGGTCAAAGACTTCTGCAAGCTCCTTTACTGCCTGCTTAAAATCACCGAAGTCCAGAAGCATACCTCGCTTTTCTCCGCTTGCCTGCAATTTGCGGCCGCTTATCTTTACTTCCACAACCCAGTGGTGACCGTGGATATTTGCACACTTGCCGTTGTATCCGTGAAGAAAGTGCGCGCTGTCAAAACTAGCCGATGTTTTTAAATAATACATATCTCTCCCTTTGCGAAAAAAAATACAGCCGCAACAAAACGACTGCACCTAAAAAGACTAATCCCATTCAGATGCCCTGGTTTTGTTTAACGACAGGATGGCGCAAACGAACTGTCCGTTTAATTAACGATATAATACCACGCAGCAACGCGCATGTCAACTCAACCGAAGAACTTCCGCGCTGCGTTTTTTGAAAACGGCGGCAAAAAACCAGCGCATATGAGAAGGCAAAGTATTTTGATACGCTTGCTTAATATAGCACAAATTATATTTCTTCAATAACGCCGTCGTATGAAAAACTGTTAGCGTTTATCCCTCTTCCCCGTGTCTATCTAATATGCTTTCTGTATTTTGCACGCCATTTATCATTCATTATTGACATACGCCCCGCATATTTGCGCGGAGTGTCTTTATATTCTGCATGCCGAATCTTCCCTCTGCGCGGAATTGAATACGCGGATACGTTTCAACGAATTAGATACCCAAAAACAAAAATCGATATCGCGGAAATTAAGTTCGATACGCGCGTTTTTCAAAAAATGAGTTCAAATCCCGAAAACTACCCGTCAAACGTTAGACAAATGCGTTTCGTTTGAGTATAATGTAAAGCGATTTGACAAAAAGATAGCGATAGATTGCGGTTTTCAACTGCCGCAACGGCTTAGGAGGGATTATGAACAGAGCTCAGCTTCAAGGCATGATAGATTTGAAAAAGTGGTATGACAGCGAAAATAACCGCCGCGATATGTGCGGCGCGTACAAATTCTGCGCGTACTGCGACAAATCCGTCCCACTGCCCTGCGGCACTGCATACGAGCTGTTTGAAAAAAGCGAAGCATATTCCGCTCCCAAGACCGAAGCTCCCGTCAATGAAACGCCCAAGTCCGACGCGCGTAAGTCCGCGCACATACCCACCGCCACTCCGAGAAAGAAAACCCCCGCAAAGCAACACGTTATGCAACAGGATTCCTCACTCGGCAAAAAGTTCGATTACGGCAAGGTTATGGCAAAAAAGGCGGCGCGCAAGAGCCTCACGTTTGCCGAAAAATACGCGCTTTCGAGCGATACCCTCAAAGACAGATACGCCCAGATGCAAGCCGCGCTTACTGATACGCCCAAGGGCGCTCCCAAAATCAAAAGCCGCATAAGCAAGCAGTGCGACACGTACAGGAGAAACGGCGAGATTATCGCCAAAATCACGATTATAGGCACTTCCCTGCGCATAAATCTGCCCCTCGACCCCGACGCGCCCGAATTCAACGACGGCAAAACTCCGCATATCGATATGGGACATAAAAAGGTCTACGAGGGCGTTCCCTTCCAGTTTAAGGTCAACAGCAAGCTGGGGCTTAAACGCGCGCTCGCGCTGATTGAAATGATCAAATAAGTATACGCTGTCGATAAAAATATACGTTCTATAACAAACGGGCTTCAAAAGCGGAGTCCGTTTTTTATTTGCGAAATTAGCGTTTCGGCGCTTGACATATACCCATATGGGGTATATTGTTTATGTGGGGATACCGTTGGCGTTTTCCCCGAATAAAAATCATATCGCCTCTTTACGCCGCGGAATTTTTATGTGCGCGAGGGGGAATAATGGAGTTAATATGAGCGACAACTGCTGCTGTAAAACGCGCACGAAAATGCGTACGCCCGAGGAAAAGCATGCTATCGATGTGCGGCTTAACCGCATAATCGGACAGCTTAACGGGATAAAGAATATGATCGAGCAGGACAGATACTGCGACGACGTGCTCGTTCAGCTGAGCGCGGTTGACAAATCCGTCAAAGGACTTGCCAATCTGATACTGGAAGCTCATATGCATACCTGTCTTATAGAGAACGTGCAGGCGGGCAACACCGAGGTCGTAGACGAAATTGTGGATTTGTTCAAGAGGTTTCAATAGTGAAAAAGAAATTCGACGTACAGGGAATGACGTGCGCGGCGTGTCAGGCGCACGTGCAAAAGGCGATTGAAAGGGTGGACGGCGTAAAGTCCGTCAATGTAAACCTGCTCGGCAACAACGCTGTCATAGAATACGACGAAAAGGTCTGCGCGCTGCCCGCTCTCAAAGCCGCAGTGGACGGCGCGGGTTACAAGCTCGTGCTTCCCGACGCCGCTCTGACCGTCCCTGTGCAAAAGGATTATTCGCTTGCAAAGCTGATTGTCTGCATTGTTCTGCTGCTCGTTTTGATGTACTTTTCTATGGGCAATATGATGTGGGGCTTTCCCGCGCCCGATTTCGCGGACCATATGCACAATCCGACGGGCTTTGCGCTGTTGCAGCTGTTGCTTGTCACGCCCATAATATTTATATATCGCGACTACTTCACGCGCGGCTTTAAGAAGCTGTTTCGGGGGAAGCCGAACATGGACTCGCTCATCGCGGTCGGCGCGGCGGCTTCCATAATATATGGAATCGTATGTCTGTTTATAATAAGCTACGCGCAGGCAATGGTCGCCGCGGGCAACGAGGCGGAGCATTGGCACGCAGTATCCGCCGCCTATCACGACAGCCTGTATTTTGAATCGGCGGGAATGATACTCACGCTCGTGAGTTTGGGCAAGTATCTCGAAGGGCTATCCAAGAAAAAGACAACCGCCGCCGTTACAAAACTTATGGATCTCGCTCCCAAACGCGCGACAGTCGTTCGCGACGGGTCGGAGGTTGAAATCGCCGCCGAGGAGGTGCGCGTAGGCGACGTAGTGGTGGTCAAAAACGGCGCGAGCATCCCCGTAGACGGCATAATCGCCGAGGGCGGCGCGTCTATAAACCAATCCAATATCACGGGCGAATCCATGCCCGTATTCAAAAAGGAGGGGGACGAGGTTTTCTCCTCAACGACAGTCACCGCGGGATATTTCAAAATGACGGCGAGCAAGGTCGGCGAGGACACTTCTATCGCCGCTATAATAAGACTTGTTGAAGAGGCGAGCAACTCGAAGGCTCCCATATCCAAACTTGCGGACAAGGTTTCGGGCATATTCGTGCCCGTTATACTGGCTATCGCGCTTATAACCTTTGCGGCGAATATGATTGCGGGCTCCTCTTTCGAGCTGTCTCTCAATTTCGCGATATCCGTGCTCGTAATCGCCTGTCCCTGCGCGCTGGGGCTTGCGACACCCGTATCCATTATGGCGGGAACGGGCAAGGGGGCGGCGAACGGTCTGCTTATCAAAAACGCGGAAATTCTGGAAAAAGCGCACCTGATTAAGACCGTCGTACTGGACAAAACGGGCACCGTCACCGAGGGAAAGCCCAAGGTCACGGACTATATAGAGCTTAATTCCGACGGCAATCTGCTATCCTGCGTATACTCCCTCGAAAACAAATCCGAGCATCCGCTCGCGCGCTCTATCGTGGAATACGCAATCTCGCACAGCGCCGTCCTTTCGGAAGCGGACGAATATAAATCCTTTGAAGGCAGAGGCATAACGGGCTGCGTGAACAGAGTACGCTACTATGTCGGCAATCTGAAAATGGCAGTCGAAAACGGCGCGGACGAAAGCGTCGCAACGGAGTACGCAAACAAATTTTCGCAGGAAGGCAAAACGCCTCTGTTTATAGTCAAGGACAAAACGCTGGCGGGAATAATCGCGGTCAGGGACCCGGTTAAACAGGGCTCCAAAGAAGCCGTCGAGGAGCTGACCAAAAAGGGAATCAAGGTGGTTATGCTCACAGGAGACAACCGAGCGACCGCGGAGGTCATAGCAAACGAGGTGGGAATAACCGAGGTTATAGCCGACGTACACCCCGCCGACAAGCAACGGGTGGTGGAGTCGCTGAAAACGGATTCCAAGCATCTGGTGGCTATGGTCGGCGACGGCGTAAACGACGCGCCCGCGCTCACCGCCGCCGACCTGGGAATAGCCGTGGGCGGAGGAAGCGACGTCGCTATGGAATGCAGCGATATCGTGCTGCTTCGCAACGACCTTATGGACGTGCTCAACGTAATCGCGCTTAGCAAACGCACGCTGAACACAATAAGACTGGGGCTGTTCTGGGCGTTTTTCTACAACTTCGTATGTGTGATAATAGCGACCGGCGCGTTCTATTACGTGAACGGCTTCAAGATAAATCCTATGATAGGCTCGCTTGCGATGAGCGTTTCAAGCGTATCCGTAGTGCTCAACGCGCTGACCATAAACTTCTTCAAGGTAAAACGCGCGGGCGCGCATAATCCGCCCGTCTGCGGCAGCGGCGTGTGCGCGCTGTCCGCCGAGCGCGAAACTATAACCGAAAATACAAACGGCGAGGCGTGCGCCGCGCGGTCCGAGGACTGCTCAATACAGGCGCAACCTCCAAAAAAGGAGCAAATTATGACAGACAATCAAACCAATGAAACAATCACTCTCTCCGTAGACGGAATGATGTGCTCGCACTGCACGGGGCGCGTAGAGAAAGCCTGCCTCTGCATTGACGGCGTAAAAACCGCAGTCGCCTCGGTGGAGAAAAAGAACGTCGTTATAGGCGCGGATGCGAACGTCAATATCGACGAAATCAAAGCGGCTATAAAGGACGCGGGCTACGACGTAAAGTAATCAGAAAAACCGCGCGCTCTCTGACTCGTTATAAAATGCGTTGTCTTATGAGCGCAGGCGCGTTATAATCTTCTCAAAAGAGGATAGGAATATGCAAGGTACAAATGTAAAATTGATGAAACTCAACCCAAAAGCGCGGCTTCCGAAATACGGCTCTCAATGCGCTGCGGGCGCGGATTTGTTTGCCTGCCTCGACGGTGGGAGCGTGACCGTTGCGCCCAACGAAACGACGTTCGTGCACACGGGCATAGCGCTGCAAATCCCCGACGGGCTTGTAGGGCTCGTATACGCAAGGAGCGGACTCGCCTGTAAGCGCGGACTTGCGCCGGCAAACAAGGTGGGCGTTATCGACAGCGACTATCGCGGAGAAATCATCGTTGCGCTGCACAACCATTCGGATTTCCCCTGCAAAATCGAGGACGGCGAAAGAATAGCCCAGATTGTGTTTACGCCCTACGTCGCGGCAAAGCTGATCGAATGCGAAGCTCTCGACGACTCCGAAAGAGGCGCGGGCGGTTTTGGCTCTACGGGCAGAAAATAGCCGTTTACGACTCGTCTTTATAACGGATAAGGACAACACAAAAATCATATAGAAATATCAAAAATCGCGGTTTATCCGCGATTTTGATATTATAAAACATATATTTTGTCCTATTTACATTAAATTTAGACGTCTATAAAATTCTGCAACCGATGTCACAACGGTATTAAAAACTGCCTTATTTCAGTCTTTTTATAAGCGACGCGAGGCAGGGCTCGAATTTCACTCCGTACCAATGCTCTTCGTCACCCAATGTGTTTTGGATACATTCCAGCACAAAGTCGGCGGCGATCACCGCGGCTTCCCTCTCGCTCTTTCCGCCGACATAGGCGCCCGTAAACGCCGACGCAAAAACGTCGCCCGTGCCGTGGAAGCATTTGGGGATGCGCCTGTGATTATAATAGAAAAGCTCCTGTCCGTCGTACACGGCTACGCCCGTGCTGTCCGCGCCGTATCCCACGCCCGTCAAAACTACGCGCTTTGCGCCCAGACTTATAAGCCCATTTGCGAGCGAGCGTATGTAAGCCTCGTCGTATTCGGTCCTGTATTCGATTCCTGTGAGCAGGCACGCTTCGGTGATATTGGGAAGAATAATATCCGCGCGCGAGCAAAGCTCCTTCATGCGATTTACAAACGCGCTGTCGAATGCGGGGTACAGCTTGCCCGCGTCCGCCATAACGGGGTCGACGATAAGCAGGTCGCCAAGTCCCCTGCGCATAATATCCAAAACTACGTCCACCTGATTGCCGTCCGCGAGATAACCCGTGTAAACGGCGGCGAACCTCGCGCCCAAGACGTCGAAATGCGAAATAATCTTTTTCATCTCGTCCGTAAGCCCGAGGCAGGTATAACCCGAAAAGCCGCCCGTATGCGTCGAGAGGACAGCGGACGGAAGTATGCATGTCTCCGCGCCGCACGCCGATATGACGGGAAGAGCGACCGTAAGAGAGCATTGCCCGAGGCAGGATATATCCTGCACCGTAAGAATACGACTGTATTTCATAGCGCCTCCAAAACAGATTTATCATAAACCTGCGCGCGTCAAAACGCCACCGATTTTTCGATTATCCTCAAATATTTTTCAAATTGGCGGTTTCGTAAGATTTTTTAAGGAAATATAAAGCCTAAGTTGTAGTTTCGCGTTTACAATCCGTGTAATATAATATAAAATATACAGTTGTATATTTACTAAACACATAAAAAAGCAGAAAATCCGTTCGGGAGTTGTATATGGAAGCTACGGCGCAGGGAATCATAAGCGAAAAGACACCTACGATAGAGATATCCAATCTCGTAAAACAGTATCCTCAGACTGCCGCGCCGTCCGTGAACGATTTTTCGCTTACGTGCCGCGAGGGCGAGATTGTGGGGCTTCTCGGTCACAACGGAGCGGGAAAGTCCACCACTCTCAAATGCGTTACGGGCATTCTGCCCTTCAACTCCGGCAGCATAAAAATATGCGGCTACGATATTAAATCGGCGCCCGTCAAAGCCAAGCTATGCTTCGGCTACGTATCGGACAAGCACGACGTGTTTGTCAAGATGACGGGGCTTCAATATATAAACTTTATGGCGGACGCGTACGGCGTAAACAAATCCGACTGCCTGCAAAGACTCGAAGAGCTGGACGGACTGTTTTCACTGGGCGAGCGTCTGAACGAACCGATAAGCAATTATTCGCACGGAATGCGTCAGAAGGTGTGTATGATGGGGAGCCTTATACACCGTCCGAAGCTGTGGATACTCGACGAACCTATGATCGGACTCGACCCGCATACGTCGTCCAAGGTCAGCGGGTTTATGCGGGACTATGCCGACGGAGGGAATACAATTATATTTTCCTCGCACAACGTCGGCTCGGTGCAGAAGATTTGCGACAGAGCCGTCATAATCAATAAGGGAGTCAAGACGGACGATTTCAGACTTGCGGATTTCCATGCGGAAAAGGGCGATTTGGAGGATTACTTCCTATCGCGCGCCGCGGAGGACGCCGCAGAGGTGTCGGCGGAATGAAAAAGTACGCCCTGCTCCTCAAAAAACAGCTGATGGACGCGCTGCCGTTCGGCTCAAAAAATTCGCGCTCCAAAAACGCTTTCAGCTATATTCTCGCGTGCGTGCTCATCGCGGGCATAATAGCGGTGTTCGTGCTCATCTTTTCCAAATTCACATCCACCTATCTGCAAATAAAAATCAACCGCGTGCCCGACGTCGCCGCAAGACAGTTCGAGCTTATGTCGGTTTCATATTTTATACTGCTCGCGGCTCTTACGCTCACGGGAGTGGGTCAGCTTTGCTACACCCTTTTCGACAACAGCGATATAGGCATTCTCATCTCGATGCCGTTCTCTGCGGGCGAACTGTTTGCCTCAAAGCTCACTTGGGTCTATATAAAGCAGGCGGTTTTGTCACTGGTGTGCGTACTGGCTATAAATATTACGTTTTTCACGACCGCGGGACTTATATCCGCCTACAACGTGCTCATGTCCTTTGTTGCGGCGCTGTTTATGCCCGTGCTTCCGCTTGCTCTTGCGAGCATACTTGTGCTCCCCTACTATTATCTCAAACGCATAGTAAATTCGCACTACCTGCTCAGCTTCGCGGCGATGACCCTGCTGCTTGTCGCATTCTGCATAGTTTACGCTTATGCCTTCGGCATAGTGGAACGCCTCGTAGGCACGGGCAAGCTGGCTTCGCTGTTCAACGAAAAGACGATGACGGGCATAGGCGCGTTCGCCTCCTCCTGCTTCCCCGCGAATCTGATTGCGGGCGTTATGCTGGCAAGAGACGCAGGCAAAAATATCGGAATACTGGCAGCCGTCATATTGGGAGCGGCGGCCGTTTGCATAACGGTCGTACGCGCGGTTTTCTTCCGCGTGTCGCAAAAGGGCTTCGGATTTCACATTCCGCACATCAGACGCAGGCAGTTCCGCTTTTACAACCGCGGCAGATGGGGAAACCTATTGTTTAAGGAGTTTATAACGGTGATGAGAACTCCGAGCTACGCGTTTATGTATTTCGCGACGGCAATCGCTATGCCGCTTATGGCGTTCTACTCCGCAAAGCTCGCGTCCTCTCTCCTTACGGGACTGTTCGGCAATGTGCGCTTCGGCTTCGAGCTGTGCACGTTTATCGTGATACTTTACAGCAGCCTGACAAACACGTTTTGCTCAACCGGCATAAGCCGCGACGGATATATGTGCATGACGCAGAAAACTCTGCCTTATTCACCCTCGCAGATACTGTCCGTGAAAATGATTTTCGCGGGAGCGGTGTCGGAGCTTAGCATACTCGTCGCCTGCATAACTCTAGCCGCGAGCGGACTGGAAAGCGGAGCGGACGCGGTTGTGACGTTTATATCCGCGACGCTGCTCGCAGTCGCTCAGATGGCGTTTGCGACGAGGCTGGATCTTAATCATCCGCACTTCGCGCGCTCGGACGACGGCGAAATCAAGGAAGCGAATTCCACCGTCTCGGTCATAATTCTGGTGGGCTTGGCGGTGTGCTTCGCGCTCGGAATGCTGTTGCTTTACAATGCTCTGGGCAGTCTCATAGGCGGAAGCGGCGCGGCTACGGCGGGCAAAGGCGCGGGCTACGCTTATGCGATTTGCATACCACTCGCTCTGCTCGGAGCGTCGGCGGCATACTTTTTTGTAAACCTCAAAAAGGTCTACGCAAATCTCGACGCGGAGGTCTGATATGAAAAAACTTGTGACCGCTCTTATTATAGTTCTCCCCCTCGTGCTACTTGTAGCGCTGTTTGCGATAACGGGCATCGTGCGCATTTCCGCGGATATTCCCGCAACGGGCATAACCATCGAAAACAGAGGGGACGATGGCGTTTTCGTATTCGACATCTCCCGCTACAACGCTCCGCTTTTTGAAAGCGATCTGGGCGTAGAGGTGCAACCCCACGCGGCGCGCGACAAAAACTATACCCTGTCCATAACCGACATAAGCGGCGTAAACGAAAGCGACATCGTGACCCTCGACGAAAACGGCGCGTTCCGCCTGCACGACGTGGGTGTTGCCAAGCTCACCTTTACAAGCCGCGACGGAGGTTACAGCGAGCGCGTGCTCTTCAACGTTACGGCAAGCTCCGTCATAGATTTTAAGCCCGTGCTTACGGACGGCAAAGGAAACGTCATAGAGCTCGACAAGGGCGACAAAACCGATTATGCCGTCACAATCGAAAGCGGAAGCTATAATCTTGTCGGCGACTGCCGCCCTGCCGCGGTGCTGTCCGCAAACGTCACATATGAATGCGAAAATGAACATATTTTGGACTTTATCGGCACAAACGGCAGGTTTAACGCAGCTTTCTGCGGAAATACGGTCGTAAAAATGTCGGTTGACGGCGCGGATGAAAGCCTCTCTAAGACTATCGCAGTCAGCGTAATACCGTCGGGCGACGTGACTATAAACGGCAGTGACGCGACCGGTTCCCAAGCCAGAATAAAGACCGCGAAGGGCACAAAATCCGTCACGTTCGGCGTACAGACAAGCCGCGAAATTCAGGATTGCGATATTTCGGTACGCGGAGAGCTTGACTCTTACGGCGTAGTTAAATCCGAGGGAGCAAAGAACGCTTTTTACGTGACCGTAAATCTTTCCCAGCCCTATTCATCACCCGTCGCAAAGGCTTATAAGCTGGCGCTGGGCAGGGAGGAGTATGAGTTCTTTATCGATTATGCGGACAGAGACTTTTTGGTCTTATCTCCTACGAACACGGACGGAAAGGGCGATATAACCACAATAGTCGGCGCCTCTATGAGACTTGCCGCGGCTATGCAGCCGTTCGATAAAAACACCATTTGCGAATGGGAGCTGGAAGAGGGCTCAAGGTTTGAAATTCTGTCTCAAAAGGACGGGGTGTGTTTTATAAAAGCCGGGGAGGCGGGAGAGACCGACGCCATTCTGAATTGGACGGCATTCGACGACGACGGCGATATAATCGCTTCGGGCAGAGAGGTCAGGACTATAAAAGCGGTCAAAGGCTACTCTTCCCTGCTGTTCGCGGAAAACGCCGACGCCTACGGGAAGGGAAACCTTGCAATCGCTTCTCAAAGATACGAAAACGGCGGCTTTGTCGAAAATGTTTACAAGGCTAAATTCAAAACTTTCGACGAGAACGGAAGAGTGATGAATTTCGAGGATTTGGAGTTCTCTTCTTCCGACGAAAGCGTAGCGACGGTTTTCGGTGACGAAAACGGAGTTTATATCTCGGCAAAGAGCAACGGAACGGTTACCGTTTCCGTAGGCTGGAAATACGGTAAGCTGTTTGCGATAAAGCCCGCGACCTTCACGTTTACGGCGGTTGACGGAGCGCAGGCGGACAGCGACGAAGGTCTGCGCGCCGCGTTTGCGGCGAACAAGCCCGCCGTGCTCACAAAAAACGTCTATCTCGGCGAAAATCTCTTCAACGTCGCAGACAACGGCGCGCGCACGCCCAAGTACTCAGACGACGTAATGCGCCAAAAGCTGCTTTCGTATACGGGCGAAATACAAACCACCGCGGACTGGAAATATTATGAGAACATACACCGTCCCAGACCCTCCGTCAGATACTGCCTCGACGTCACCGCCAACCTGTACGGCAACGGATATACCGTGAGCGCGGAGTATATAACCAATATGCTCGACGCCACCGACAAGCCCTACGATTTCGCGGTGTTCAAGGGTCCTCTTGATTTCATATCCAGCAACGCCGAGGGAATTAAGGTCGCCTGCGTCAAGGGGCAGGACAATATATCCTTCCTCGTGCGCAAGGACGGCGTGGAGATTGACAACGTAATACTTAAAGGCTGCGACGACGAGACAATCTACGACGGCGGAAGCATAAACCTGTCCTATCTCAATTACGTTGGCACCACGCTCGAAATTATGTCGGACGCGACCGTAAAAAATTCCCGCATAATGAACGGAAGAACGGTTATGCGCATATTCGGACGGGAAGGCATTTCCGAAACCGACGCCGTAAACCCCCAAGCCGAAAAGATTGACGTCACCGTGGACGGCTGCGTTTTGCAGAACGCGAGAGAATTCCTGCTTAAAACGGGCACCAACCGCTTTATACGCGGAACCAAGAAAAACGCCTCGCCCAAGCTGACGAGCCCGAGCGGAGCGGAATACTTGCGCTACAACTCTCCCGCCTGCGACGAATACGTGAACGACAGCGAGTTTATGTCAAAATACGTGCTTACGGAAATTATCCTAAAAGACAGCATACTGCGCACAAGCGGCTTGCTTTCCGTCGGCATAGAGAGCCATTTCGCGGGACTTATGCTTCAAGCCGACAACTTCTTCCACCTGCAAGGCTGGAACGGTCTTGCGGCAACCAGCTATCCCGCACTGCTGAGGCTTGTAGGCGACGTGGTTATTGCGGATTGGAAGGATATCGCGGCGGTGGACAGCTCCACTCTCATCGAGGTGAACACCACAGACCCCACCCTGTCCTATCTCGCGCTGAATATGTCCGAGATGCTCAAAGCCGTTCAGAAATACGGCGGAGACGGCTATAAGAATATCATCGACCAAAGAGGAAACGTATCCTATGTGCACGGCGGCATCGCCTTCTACGGCGGAGGAAAGAACTACTCTATTGTGGATATGTCGCAGTATACGTTTGAAAAGATGAATCAGTATACCGCAAACCTCTCCATTCTCAAAAACTCGCCCGTGTTCGATATACGCCAGCAGGGCGCTATGCTCCCCCTCGCCGCGGGAGAGGAGGATTTCAGATTTATCCTGTTCGACTCGACGAGCAAGTTTAACATTTACTCGCAGAACGACTATCTGTAAACTTAGCGGACTGAACAACAGCCGCGCGGTTTCCGACCTGCGCGGCTTATTTTTTGCCGCTCGTTCGCTTTTTACAACCGCTTATATTCACAAAACTACCGACCGTCGTAATTATATTGAATCCTTTGAGCCGTCTTATAATACTGTGAGCGTTGCGAGGTATCGGTTATGGCAATTCCTTTCTTCGGCATAGGATATGTCCTCAACCGGATGCCGCATTGCCTATACGGCGCGCTCGGTTATACGGGCGGATTTATTGCGGTATATATCATAATATGGTTTACAATGTATTTTTACATAAAGGCGAAGATAAAAAATGAACCGCAAATTGCAGGAAATCCACGACGGAAGCGAGCAAAACGATGAAATCCAAAATACAGATTTATAAAACCGTACGGATAGATATATGAAAAAGACGTCTTTTGACGCCTTTTTCATATACAAACTACTTAGTATTGCATACCGATACGTTTCCACTTGACAAAATAGTTTATCTCGCCAATCAGGAAGAGCAGACCCGCTACGACAAACATAGCGATGCCGATTCCGTAGCCGACGCTTCCCGGCACGAGGAAAAAGAAAGCCAAACCAACGGACAACGCAATAAATGCGATGAGAACAAACAGTATCATAACGTTCATATTGCTGATTTGAGCCACTTTTTTCACCATATTTTTCTCGTCCATACGCACCTCCTTTCAGTAGTAATGTTAGTATGCGAAAAAATCGGCGAATTATGCTCGAAAACATTTTTACAGAAAATGTTTTCTTGCTGTATCTTGATTTTTTCGCTTCTACCGCGCAAATTATTGCACGCTATCAATTCAAAATGTCGTTTCAAACTCCTGCCATGTTTCGCGCAATATTTTGCTTGTGCGCGCACTGCGTGCGCATTTTTGCGAATTATGCTCGAAAATATTTTTACAGAATGTTATAAAGGGTAGACGGCGGGTACTCTAAAATGAACAACCCCCTCTTTCCCTGCGGGCTTTTCTCCCACCACTCGAATTAGGAACGTACATTATTTAACGTTCCGTCGCTCGCGGGGGAGACAGTCGGCGCTCGCATATACAAGCATAGAGCTCTGTTTATGTCACTCGCTCACAGGCAGAAAACAGAATTGCCTGTTCGCTTGTACATAGCGTCAAGCTCGGCACTCAGGCAGGCGCGCGCCCTGCACGCGCTAGTGCAGTCTCTTGAATGAGTGTTCGTCGTATTCACTCCTTATCGGGCTGAGGGTGACGTACTCTGCAAAGGTGCACGGCGGGTACTCTAAAAT
>CANDBF010000038.1 GCA_947382865.1 uncultured Clostridia bacterium | reverse complement strand
TTACGATTGGTGGAACGATGGCAGAGCCGTAGGCGAGGGCGGAAGCGTTCTCGTGGATTCGAGCTGGCAGAAGCGTCACGCAATTTACAGCGTATACGCGGGCGATAACGGTAGCTTTACTGAGGGAGACGAGAGCTTCGCATACTATTATGTGTACGACAAGTCGACGAGGACTTACTCCAAGTTTGTCCCCACTGCGACGAATACGGTCGAATACGATACGACGGAGCATACTTATAAGACCTCGGAGGACGGCAAAGACCTGTATGTATTCGCCTACGTCACCAGACAGACGCTTGACGCGGAATGGACGGCAAGCGGCGCAGATTACAATTACAGAGGCGGCAACGTCTACGTATCCGCCAACGTGTACAGCAGCTATGACGACGTTTTTAGATGCGAGAACAGAATGAACGTAATAGTCCGCGTAACGTCCGCTAGATACGATACGTACGAGTTCACGGACGCGAGCGGTGCGGTGACGACGAAGACGGGCTTGCCTGTGAACAGATTTGCGGAAAACAAAGCTGTGTTTAAGGTCGATCCCTTCGGCACGGTGAAGCTGTTTGAAAGACTCGCAGGAACGTACGACGGCGAAAGATGGGTTAGAAACCTTGACGGAAGTTATTCCAAGGATCCGCACGGCACCTACGGCGAATTTGTGGACGAGGACGGCAATAAATACAAGGCGGAGCTCACCTATGCACAGCTTGGCGCGTATAAGAACCTGCCCGAGATTATGACTATTGTCACAGCCGACGGCACCAGACTGACGGTGCCCGTGGCTTGGGATTTGAGCGGAGTCAACCTCACCTACGCGGGCAAGTCGTTCACGGGCTACGCCATAATCAACGAGGACGGCGGATACAACTACGAGAAGACGGCGGGCGGCGACAGAAACGACGTCGGCGAGCAGAGAATCCCCGTAACGTTTGAAATAACGGACAGAACCGCGGTCGCGCTTGCCAGCCCGTCATCCCTTAAAGGTACGACGCGCGTCGGATACTTCTATATCGACGAAAGCACCAACGACGTTGTTCTCAACAATGCCGGATATGAATATATCGACGCGTACAACTGGAAGCTGCCCACCATGCCGACGTCGCTGACCGTGAGACTGGCAGATGATACGACAAGAACCTTCTCCAAGACTTCGACGACCAACAAACTCGAATGGAGCTTCAACAAGTTCCGTCCGAGCTACGAAGGCGGCGTAATCTACGTGACGGCGCTGCTCACGGGCGCAGACGGCAGTACGCAGTCATTGGATGTTCCTTTCCTTGTCGCAAGGCGTATGGTAAGCAACCTCGCCAGCCTCAGCGTTACGAGCACGACGGGCTTCACGGCAAACTCCTACTCATCCAATGTCAATACGACGACGGGCATAGCGGTCAAATCGTATGCGATTGACCACCGCAACCCGAACAAACTTACCTTGCCCACGGGTTATACTGCGACCATGTCCGTTTACAATCCGTCTTGGAATCCGACTAAGGGCGAATTCGAGTTTTCGACTTCGGCAAGCGGGACGGAAACCAAGACGTTCAGCTTCGTTACGGTGTCGATGCCCGCAAACGCGAAATGGAGCATAACGAGCGGAACAGTAAGTTCCACGGCGGCAGGTAGCAACGCTACGATTTATCTCGGCTCTCAGCAGAGAATATCCGTCAAGATTACCGTGACGCAGACGGCGGCGTCCGCGATTTCCATAAGCGTCGGAAACAAAACGCTTACGACGAGTGAACTGACGGTCAGCAGCGTTAAAACCCTGCCCGCTATAACTCAAAGCAGAGCGATCGTATGGTATGGCAAGGCGTATGTCTACGATATAGACGGAAGCAACGTCGAAGCGGCGATACCCGTCATGTTCTCTGCGAACGCAAGCAGCATAGAGCTGCCGAGCTACGGCACGAGAAAGGTCGTCTTCAAGCTGTATGCGGCGGTGGGCGCCGTGGTAAATGCAAACGGCGAGGTTCTCACCACGAGAACTGCTACAAGCGGCACAGGCGGACATATCAACGTAGGCGGCACAAACGTCTATACCGTAGCGAAAGATCAGGAAATCCCCGTCGCACAGGCAACGTCGGGACTGCTGACAATCAATAACTGACGCTCGACGGTCTGACAGCAAACGTAAAGGAGGCGTATCAACGCCTCCTTTGTTTAATTTAGTTGAAATTATACGCGAATGTGCTATAATATTTGTCGAACCGAATACTTTTAATACAAAACGGAGGAGTATATGGGTATTTTCAGGAAACAGATGTTGAAGGTGATAAGCTGGGACGACTCGGCTTTGAATACCATCGTACATAAATTCGAGGCGTCCGATAGGTATGCGATAATGAAAGGCTCTCAGCTTATCGTCAAACCGTCGCAGGCGGCGATTTTCATTTACCGCGGTTCTGTTTGCGACGTGTTCACGGAGGGCAACTGGAAGCTCGAAGAGGGCTCTACGCCAATTCTTACCAAGCTCGCAAATTGGAAGTACGCCTTTGAAAATCCCAAGGAAACGGAGATTTATTTCGTAAATCTTCGCAGGTTTACCGGAATGAAATGGGGCACTCCCAGCCCCGTTATGATGAGGGATAAGGATTTCGGAATGATACGCGTGTCGGGACACGGAGAATATTCCTTCCACGTGCAGAATCCCGCGCTCTGTATGCGCGAGTGCTTCGGCACCATTCATTCGTTCAGAACGCAGGATATCGAAAATCATCTTCGGACAATTATCGTATCGGAGATAACGGATATGCTGGGCGAGTGTCAGATACCTGCGCTCGACCTTGCCGCGAATTACACGGAGCTCGGCAATGCCGCGCGTCTGAACGCGTCTGCCAGATTTCAGGAGCTGGGCTTTGACGTCGACCAGCTTCTCGTACTCAATTTCAAGCTCCCCGAGAGCGTGGAAAAGGCGATGGACAAGCGTACGACCTTGGGCGTATTCGACGGCAAGATGAACGATTACGCTCAGTTTGAATCCGTGCAGGCTATGCGCGACTCGGCAAAGAATCCGGGAGTCGGCGGAGTGTTCGCAGGCGCGGGAGTGGGCTACGGCGTAGGCTCGCGTATGGGAAGGCAGTTTGCCAACAGCATAGACGAGGCAACCTCGAAAACCGTAAAGTGTCCCAAATGCGGAAGTTCCGCAAAAGAAAATGCTAAATTCTGCCCGAACTGCGGCTCGCAGATGTCGGGCGGCGAAACTGTGGTTTGCGGAGTATGTTCGCAGTCCGTGGACGCGGGAATGAAGTTCTGCCCGAATTGCGGAAGCAGGATGACTCAGTCCAAGGGAAAAAGCTGCCCTAAATGCGGAGCGAAGGTGAGCGCGGGCATCAAATTCTGTCCCGAGTGCGGAGCGTTGATAAAGTAAGACGGCAATGGCGGATATGGGCTTTGATTATAACAATTTAGCCGTCGTAAAGTGCGAATCGTGCGGCGCGGATATGACGTACGACCCCGACACCGGCAAGCTCGCGTGCGCATACTGCAAGAGCACGCGCGACATTGAGAAGCGCGTTCCGAGTCTCAGGGATTATCTTGCCGAGCGCGAGCACGGCGCGGTAGAGGCGGACGACGAGGTATACAAGTGTCCCAATTGCGGCGGAATTGTGAAATTCGGAGGCTTTCAGACCGCTACGGTCTGTCCGTTCTGCGGCGCGCCGGGCATAGTAAAATTGCAGGATATAAAGGGAATGAAGCCCGACAGCATTCTTCCTTTCAGAATATCAAAACGGCTCGCTTACATAAACGGCAAAGTATGGCTTAAAAGAAGGATTTTCGCTCCGTCCAAGTGCAGGAAGTGTCTCAAAGCGGAAAATTTCAGCGGCGTGTATATTCCGTCCTTTGCGTTCAATTCCGATACGTATTCCACTTATTACGGCAGGTTCGGCGTTACGCGTACGAGGACCGTCGGGACGGGAAAAGACAGGCACACCGAGACGTATATACACTGGTTCGACGACTCGGGAAGCTGTGCAAAGGCGTTCGAGAATATCGCTGTCGAAGCAAGTCCTCAGATAAAGCAGAAGGAGCTCAAAAAACTTATGCCCTTCGATATGAGCAATACGGAGGCATATACGAGGGAGTATCTTGCGGGCTTCACGGCGGAAAGGCACGATTTGTCGCTTGCGGATTCCTTCGGCGTAGCCAAGGGCGAAATGGACGAGCTTATCCGCAAGACGATTACGTCGAGATACGAGCACGTGGACTACGTGAATATAAACACCAAATACAGTAAGATAAAATTCCGTTATACGCTGTTGCCGATATGGGTCTGCGCGTATACGTACAAGGACAAGCAGTACAGGATTATCGCAAACGGCAGGACAAGCAAGATTACGGGCAAAACGCCAGTATCGGGAGCTAAGGTCGGGGCGTTCGTCGCGGGAGTGCTCTCGGTGATTGCGGCGATAGCTTTGCTCGTATGCCACTTCTCGCTCGGTATATTCTGAGCATAAATACGCAAAATGAAAATATTGCGCGTCAGGCGCGCTTAAAATACGGAGGTAAAGGATATGGTTTCAAAAGATATGCTCGTCATAGATATCTTGCAACAGGGCGACCCCGAGAAAATCGAGGAAATCCTTATGGAAAGCGGAATGCACTGTCTGCATTGCGTGCTCGCACACGGCGAGACGCTCGAACAGGCGTGCGCCACGCACGGCGTAGACGTAAACAAGCTTGTTGAGAAGCTCAATGCAGTCTGCGCGTAAGCAAACGGCACAAACCGCCGCTTATATTAAGTTGAGCGGTGTAAAAAATAAAGCGGCGGTATCGCCGCTTTATTTTTGCAGTTTGTCCGATTAATCATAGGAATATCCATAATTTCCGTTGTCATTCTTATTGTTAAAACAAACGATATTATTTGCTATTTTGTCAATATTATTTTTTGATAAATTGATGGAAGCCATAGGAGAAGCCGTTATATTTGTATTGTAGGCGGCTCCGACGACATATCCCATCCCGCCAACATGTTTATCGGTGTTTTTTATGTGTTCTATATAATAAACCGTTCCTTCTATTGTATGGTAAGCAATATTGCCTCCCGTAGAGTATCCTACCAGTCCGCCGAACTCGCTGTATATAGATAAAGCAGTAAAATTGAAAGTGCAATTTACAGAGCAGTTTTTGATTGTGTTATTATTGAAAGCCGCGATGCCGCCCAAATCGCCGGTAGCGCCGAGAGTTCCGTATACGGTACAGTTTTCAATGCTTGCGTGAGAGTAATTGTATGCGGCTATGCCGCCGACGTAAGTTGCGCCCTGCTTGCCGTCAATAGCTGTTTCCGCATAGCATTTGCTGATAGTTCCATAGTTGTTTGCGGCGAAAGTCCCGATTTTTGTCGTGTAGTATGTAGGCATATCGCCCGTTGTGACGATAGAGCAGGATGTGAGCCGCAGATTGAGTATCGTTCCGTGGTTGTTGACAAATAAGCCATAATCGCCTTTTGAGGTAATGTTAATCGAAAGATTTTGGATTTGATGCTCCTGACCGTAAAGGGTAGAGTTGAAATCCTCGACGGGATTCCACGACCCGTATATTTTAATGTCATTTGTGAGATATTTGGGCTCGGAATTGCAATTTATATTTTGCAGTTGCAGATAATTGGATATTCCCTGTGCAATCGAGTCGTTGATTGTCTTTGTTTCGCTGTATAAACAGTTCAATTCGACGGACAGGTTATCCGCCAAATCGATAGTAATACGTTTATTGTTCGACATTATCATTATAGAGACCATATCTATTTGAGCATATACGGCGCCGTATTGGTATAGATACGGCAAGCAGTTGAAAGAGGTTTCCATTGTAAGAACTTCCATTTTAGAAGTCGTATTGTCACGCGTCGTATAATAAACGTTTAATATGTAACAGGCGATGCGGCTCGAATCGGTCTGCCAGCTTACCACCATTCTGTTTTCATAATCGACGTAGCGGTCTAAGTTTACTTTATACGGGTTTTCCGTTACGTGGATTTCCAGTGTGGAGTGGAAACTTTGCAATCCGTCATAATACGAACCGACTATATAAAATACGCCGTTTACGGGATAGCTGCCGTAGATAGTCAGCAAGCCGTTTTTGGAATCCGTCATCTTTGCGTCCTTGGTTGCGCCCACAAGCAGGTAATCATTGCTTACAACGGTAGACCTGATTTTCAAAGAGACGGTATATTGAAGCCCTCTTGGCAGCGTTACGGAATTGCCTACGGGTTGATACATGCTCTCGCCGTTATGAGAGATTATCCATTCGTATTTGACTGCGGATTGAGTGACCGTGGGGGTCAGCGCGGTTGCGGCGGTACTCCTCAAACCTATATAATAGGTTTTGCCCGACTGTATATAGGGCAGAGTAAAGCTGCCGTTTGTATAATCCTCATCTATCAGATTATAGGAAAGTCCCTGTTCGTCTAAAACGTTGAAATAGAGTCTGCCGTCCGCGGGCTTATCGAAGGAGAAAATGCAGTCGTAGTTGTTGTTCTCGAAGGTCGGCGCGGTAAACTTAAAATACGTATAATTATCCGCGCTCATCGGCAGCGAAATCTGCGGATTTGCTCCGAGCGAGAGAGATTTGTCAAGAACGCCGACATGCACGTTGGAGGTTTTCGTATTGCCGTCAACTGTATTGCAGATTATATAATAGCTCTTGCCGCCGTCTAGATATGCGTTCAGATTTTTGCTCGCTCCGTATGGCAGAGGACTCCAATTTTCGCTGTATATTGCTTCTATCAAGACGTCCGCTTCGGTGGTTAGTTCATACATATCTGTGCGCGCGCAGTCGAATTTGACAAGATAATCGTTTTTTATCTCAAACCCGTTATTCACATAAGTCGGAGTGAATGTTCCTTTTGACGTTAAGCCTTTATCGGAACTTATGCGGAAGCGGTACTCCCTGCCGCCTTCCAGCAGGCAGGATAATTTCCCGTTGCTTTTGACAATTTCCCTTTCGCCCGCAGTATTGTCTTCGACGAATACCCGCGCCTTATCCGAGCCTGCAAAATACAGTTGATAATCGCTCGTGTACTGAGGAGTGAAGGTGAAATAATTGTTTCCGTCGGGCAGAATGCTGAGCTGAAACTCCTCGTCGACGTCCACCTGTTTGTAAATCGGATTGCCAAGCATATGCGTGTGCATAGCCCCGTAGGATATCGTTTCCCCGTCGGGATTGTCCGAATCTATCACCGACAGCCCGATAATGTTCACAAATCTGGTGTACCAGTCCTCTTCCCCGTCGCTGCTGTTGGATATCCTTATCTGCTCCTCGGCATAGTTTCCTACGCCGTACCAAAGATTTTTATCCGCGTCATCGCCTTTTATAGAGCAGAGTATGTTTTTTATAAGCGTCGAATTGTCTTTTTCATCTATATAATTGGCAAGCTGTCCGTCGCGGGTGTTGTATAGATGAGTGATTTCGATATTGCGGTTAGTCACTTTGTCGTAGGTAATTTCCTCGTACGAACCACGATTTTTTACTGTTTTTATTGCGGTTAAAAAATCGGAGAATGAAAAACCTAAACCTATAAAGTTAACGATTTTCCCAATTACAGGAACTAAGGATATTGCAGATAGAGAGTATGAAACAATGTCTTTAATTGGTTCATTCAAATCAGGTGTGATTATATTTTTATTAACCATCGTTGCATCATATTCAAAATTATACCATGTTATAAAAGTTCCATTGTCTTGCTTTGGAATGTAGTCTGTGTTATGAGAGTTTATCTCTTGTTCATTAAAAAATACAGAGATGAATTCAATATCTTTAAGATATAAATTTGTGGTTTGATTATAAACAAGACCCTCTTGCAAATCAAACACAGGCATTGGGAATATGAGTCCGTCCGAGTTTATAGGCTCATATTTTTGTACCATTTTATTTTGTGATGAAGAATTCTTAACACTAATCCCATAAGTAAAACAATTTTCATTCGCAGTAATATATTTATATCTATACTGAAATAAAGGTTCAATTCTTACAGTAACTAAATCTGCGTCTGCATGTAAATTTGTAGTTATGTCGAATACAAACACTTGCACATCGTTATTTTTTGATTCTCCGCTCAATTTGTCGGGATTGTAATATATGTTTTCATAATTTTCTGCTACGGTATTTATGTAATAACCGTATTCTTTGCCAATATACAAGTATTTTCCGCGATTGGTGAAATAATTCCTAGGAATAATTCTTATAATATCGTCATCGCCGCCTACTGTCATTTTGGGCTGAATTATAAATGGTTTTGTAAAATCTATCGGCCAATTATAATCGTCAAGAGTTAAATAGGTCTTTGTGTTATAAAGATTTTCAGAATAGTCCCTTATAGTTAGATTTGTTCCATAAATATTATCAGTGTCAGAGTATGTGAAATTTGTTTCATCTATATTGTTAGATAAAGCATTTGATGCATAAGCTGTTGCGGTTTTCGTTAGTCCAATAACGCTAAGAATCGTAATTATTATAAAAATTATCAATAATGTTAAAAGGACTTTTGAAGAAATAGTTTTATTTCTCATTATTATATTATTCTCTCCTTTTGTTTTCTTTTTTTTATAATTTATCTTTATATATGTCGACTAATTTCTTGATGCAAAATATAAAAGAAACAATGCCAATGATAGTAATAATAATTGTCAGAATAGCAAATGTTCTTATGCCCTCATTTTTAAGAATCGCTATGCTAGATATTAAACCTATTATTATTGACAATAAACTACCAAGTAGACCTGATGAGATTTCAAAAATCATAACGCTACGCGCTTTATTCCTTGTCAATTTTCCTTTTTGTAACAAGCTAAAAGTAAATTTGTTATCTTTTTCCATATCATCTTCATTGCTATGTGTTAAATTTATCGTATTTGGATTTTGGAACAACAAATCAATACTGCAACGAAATATGTTGGCGATTTGGGGCAAAACATTACTATCCGGCATAGCTGTGCCGTTCTCCCAGCTTTCAACCACATGCAACGGCACACCAAGCTGATACGCTACGTAGTCCTGCGTGTAATTCATCGATTCTCTGAGTCTTTTGAAATTGATTGCGAAGTCTTCCAATGTCGGTCTCCTTATATTCGATTAACTATCATTAATTTTTTGTTTTCCTCTTCTTTATCTTTTTTGTTTTTATATCTAATTTATCGTTTTTTATATCATGAAGTTTTTTTGAAGAATAGATTAAACCCACGATACCTATTACAATAAACAAAACGGAAACTGAAAGGTAATATTTTGCAATCGGGCTTTGACTGAGTATTAGAATTATACTAAGTATAGTTCCAAAGACTATGCCGAATATCCCTCCTGCAACACCGCTTACACACTGCCTATACATAATGTCACGCACCTTGCGCCTAGTAAGCGGTCCTTTGCTGAATAGGGTATAGGCGGTTTTGCCTGTATCTATTTCATTTGGATTTTGGAACAGTAAATCGATACTGCAACAAAATATGTTGGCGATTTGGGGCAAAACATTACTATCCGGCATAGCTGTGCCGTTTTCCCAGCTCTGCAAAATTTGCAACGGCACACCAAGCTGATAAGCCACGTAATCCTGCGTGTAATTCATCGATTCTCTGAGTCTTTTGAAATTGATTGCGAAATTGTCCAATTCTACACCTCGATTATTACAATATATGACAAAAAAGTTCGCTATATTGAACTATATCAAAGGCATTATATAGCAATGAAAAAGCGATTGCAATAAATTGCGAAAATTATCTTTGCATTAGAAAACGTTGTTGCAATTAATAGCAATAACAAAAACGTTATTGCGATTGTGCAACTAATCTTCAAAATGCTCTTTTTCATTGGTTTTGCTTCTCCTTTTCTTTTGTATATCTAAATTATCATGTTTTATGTTATACAATTTTTTGCTTGAAATAATTAGACCGATAATAGAAATTACTAGCAAGACTAACGGGATTGAGGCTAATGGCTTAGCATATTTGTTATCGCTTAAAAATAATACAATACTTAAAATTGTCCAGAGCACTATTCCTACAATACCAGCTACAACACCGTTTAACGCAACCCTATACATAACGTCACGCACCTTGCGCCTAGTAAGCGGTCCTTTGCTGAATAGGGTATAGGCGGTTTTGCCTGTATCTATTTCATTTGGATTTTGGAACAGTAAATCGATACTGCAACAAAATATGTTGGCGATTTGGGGCAAAACATTACTATCCGGCATAGCTGTGCCGTTTTCCCAGCTCTGCAAAATTTGCAACGGCACACCAAGCTGATAAGCCACGTAATCCTGCGTGTAATTCATCGATTCTCTGAGTCTTTTGAAATTGATTGCGAAATTGTCCAATTCTACACCTCGATTATTACAATATATGACAAAAAAGTTCGCTATATTGAACTATATCAAAGGCATTATATAGCAATGAAAAAACGATTGCAATAAATTGCGAAAATTATTCTCTGATTATAGCGACGGTTGCGTATGCGGCGATAGCTTTGCCGTCGCCTATGTCGCCCACCTGTTCGTTTGTGGTCGCGCTCACGCCCACGCAGGACGGCGATATGCCGAGCAGGGCGGACATATTTTCTTGCATTCTGTCGATATAAGGGGAGAGCATAGGGCGTTCCGCGATTATCGAAACCGACACGTTGCTCACGCGATAGCCCTCCGCCGCGGCAATTTTCAGCACCTTGAACAGAAGCTCCATGCTGTCCGCGCCGTCGTATCGCTCGTCGTCCACGGGGAAAAGGTGTCCGATATCCTTTTGTCCGAGCGCGGAGAGTATGCCGTCCATAATCGCGTGCACGGGCACGTCGCCGTCGCTGTGCGCCACAAAGGCAAAATCGCAGGGGATTTGCACACCCAGAAGTTTTATGCCGTTGCCTTTTGTCAGACGGTGTATGTCATAACCGCAACCTACCTTGACGCTGCACGCCTGCGGATGCACGATATCGCCGTCATATGTGATTTTTATATTCTTTATGTCGCCGTCCACAATTCCGATTTCGCCAGAATACGTGGTTTTTATCGCACTTATGTCATCATAAAATGCCGTTTGTGCATTTTGATAGGCATTTTCGACGATTTCGCGTTTGGCACAAAACGGAGTTTGAACGCGTTTGAGCCCCTCTCGGTCTACGGGCTTCACTCCCTCGGTCACGTCGACTATCGCGTCCGTCATCGGGATGAGCGGCAGGGCGACGCCGTATTCCTCGGCGCATTGCAGAACTCGGTTTATAAGCTCGCCCGTCACGTAGGGTCTCGCCCCGTCGTGTATCAAAATATAATCCGCGCCGTCCTCGATTGAGGGAAGCGCGTTCTTTACCGTCTGCGTTCTGTACGAGCCGCCTATTGAAAGCACTATTCGTCTTTCGTCCTGCAAATCCGCGAGCTCGAGCGCAGCGGCAAGCTCGTCCGCAAAGGAGGATTCTATCCCGACTATTATACGGGACACCTCGGGTATTTCAAGAAAGGGCTTGATTGCCTCCACGAGCACGCAGGAGCCCCCGCACCTTTCAAAGAGCTTGTTTTTTTTGCCGTAGCGCTGGCTGCTTCCGCCCGCTGTAATGATAACGTTGATTTTCATACTTTTCCTTATTTGTAGTTTTTGTATTATGTGTGCATTCTCCGTCAGCTTGGGCGGGTGTGAACACGATGAACAGTTGTTTAGTGACACTATTATCTGTGATAGGAGGTGAACACGACGAGTAGCCGTTCAAGAGACTGCACTAGCGCGTGCAGGGCGCGCGCCTACCCGAGTGCCGAGCTTGACGTTTAGTACAAGCGAGGGGCAAATTCTGTTTTTATTGCCCCGAACGAGTGATATAAACAGTGCTCTATGCTTGTATATGCGAGCGCCGAGTGTTCCCCCGCCGTAGGCTTGCGGAGAGGCTCACTTGGAAACCCATCGGGGTCCCCGCGTGGGGTCCCCATAAAACGCTCTGTTTTATGGGGTATTAAAACGTCCCTGTTTGATGGGGTTAAAAGTGAGAGACCGCAATAGGGGGAACACCTGAGGAGGGGGGGGAAGTTTAATTAAATTACTCGACGTTCAATCTGTGACATTCGGCGCAAATATCGTCTGGCGCAAGTATTCGATACATATTTTCCGCGCTCTGCTTGGTCTGCTTCTCGTCCACGGACAGCACCTCGAAAGACATTGTGCGGTTGCCGAACGTGACGGATACAATGTCGCCGACGTTCACGTCCTTGGAGGGCTTTGCGACCTTTCCGTTTATTTCGATGCGTCCGCCGTCGCACGCCTCCTGCGCTACGGTGCGGCGTTTTATGACGCGGGATACTTTCAGAAATTTGTCTATTCGCATAAATTCTCCTTTGATTGCGGCGCAAAATCGCCCGCCACGTAAATTATAGACACATTCTGACGAAATGCGCAAGGCGATTGAGCTTTTTTGACGTTTCGGGGTGCGAATTATGACGTTTATTCGGTTAAACGGAATTATATGACAAAAACATTTCTCAAATCGTTTGACAACCTTGACAAATGAGTATAAAATAGGAAACTGCGCTATAATGCAATTTCCACCCTCCGGGCTATCGGGCTTCGGGGGGTAGGGGGGTTATAAGAACTAGTGTTATTATAGCAAAGAGCAACAAAAAATACAAGTCCGCGGACGGAATAAAAGAGTGATATTTTTCCGAAAAGTTTTGCAGCCGCGGCGAAATCGGTAATTTTTTTAAGGAGTGAATATATGTCCCAAAGAATTCACAATCAAATGTACGGCACGACGGAAAGACGCGACTTTTCGCAGATAAAAAACGTTTTGCCGATACCGTATCTCATTGAGGTGCAGAAGGATTCCTATGCAGGCTTTATCGGCGAAGGCATAGACGAGGTTTTCAAGGATTACTCGCCTATTGTCGACTTTGCCGGCCGTCTGAAACTGGAATTTCTGTCGCATCGCTTTGACGGAGAGCCCAAGTACACCGTCAAGGAGTGCAAGGACCGCGACGCGACGTATGCCGTCCCTCTCAAAGTAAGGGCGAGGCTGACGAACACCGAGACGGGCGAGGTAGTGGAGCAGGAAGTGTTTATGGGAGACTTCCCGCTTATGACGGAAGCCGGTTCCTTTGTTATAAACGGAGCGGAGCGCGTTATCGTCAGTCAGCTTGTCAGAAGTCCCGGCGTATACAACGACAGAGTGCTGGATAAAAACGGCGTTCCCCGTTATGCGACGACGGTCATTCCCAACCGCGGCGCTTGGCTCGAATACGAGCAGGACATCAACGATATACAGTGGGTGCACGTCGACAGGACGAGGAAGATTACGGCGACCACGCTTCTGCGCGCGCTCGGCATAGGCACCGACGAGGAGCTTATCGACCTCTTCGGCGGCGACGATATGATTGTCAACACCTGCGCTAAGGACGCCGCAGACGCAAAGAGCGTGGAACAGGGCAAGATAAACTTATTCCGCCGTCTGCGTCCGGGCGAAGTTCCCACCGTCGAAGGCGCGAACGTGCTCATTCACAATACATTCTACGATTACAAGCGTTATGACCTCGCAAGAGTCGGGCGCTACAAATACAACAAGAAACTTGCCATCGGCGCGCGCATTGCGGGCTACAAGCTCGCCGAGGACGTAATAAGCCCGATTACGGGTGAAATACTCGCGGCGAAAGGCGAGATTGTTTCCGAGGCGAAGGGCAAGGAAATTCAGAACAACGCCGTAAACGTCGTTTATCTGGAATACGTAGACGCGGAGGGCAAGACGCGCAAGTTTAAGGTCATAGGAAACAACACCGTAGACCTTGACGCGTTTGTGGATTGCAATCCCCGCGAACTCGGTATTTTGGAAAAGGTTTACTATCCGAACCTCAAAGCGCTTATGGAGGAGTTCGGAGACGATAAAGACCAGCTCCTGCTTGCGATAAGGTCGTCTGTGGACGAGCTTGTATACAAGCACATCACGATGGACGATATCATCTCGATTGCGGACTACAACCTCGGCTTGCGCCACGGCTTCGGCACTTGCGACGATATAGACCACTTGTCTAACCGCCGCGTACGCGCTGTGGGCGAGCTGTTGCAGAATCAGTTCCGCATAGGTATCTCCCGTCTTGAAAGAGTCATCAAGGAAAGAATGGCTTCCGCGCAGGAAAATGCGGAAATCACTCCTCAGACTCTCATCAATATCCGTCCCGTGACGAGCGCGGTGAAGGAGTTCTTCGGCTCATCCCAGCTGTCTCAGTTTATGGACCAGCCCAACCCGATTGCGGAGCTGACGCACAAGCGCAAACTTTCCGCGCTCGGCCCCGGCGGACTCAACAGAGAGCGCGCGAGCTTTGAAGTGCGCGACGTTCACCACTCCCACTACGGACGTATGTGCCCTATTGAAACTCCCGAAGGTCAGAACATAGGTCTTATAACCTCGCTTTCTTCCTACGCGAAGGTCAACGAGTACGGATTTATCGAAACCCCCTATCGCAGGATAGAAAAGACCTACGACGAGGACGGCAACGTTGTAGATTCCATAGTAACGGACGAGGTCGTCTATATGGCGGCTGACGAAGAGGATAAATACGTCATAGCGCAGGCAAACGAAGCGTTGGACGAGACCAGCCGATTCGAGCGTCCCCGCGTCAACTGCCGTATAAGAAACGACATCCGCGAGGTATCCAAGTTCAGAGCGGACTATATGGACGTCAATCCCAAACAGCTTATTTCCATTGCGACCGCGCTCATTCCATTCCTTGAAAACGACGATACCAACCGCGCCCTTATGGGCTCGAACATGCAGAGGCAGGCGGTGCCGCTTCTTCGCCCGCAGGCGCCTATGATTGCGACGGGCGTCGAGCATAAGATTGCATATGACAGCGGCGTTTTGAAGATTGCAAAGCGCGACGGCTTTGTCAGATACGTGGACAGCGACAAGATTGTCGTGGAGTGCTCCGACGGGACAACGGACACCTACGTGCTGAGCAAATTCGAGCGTTCCAACCAATCGACATGCATAAATCAGCATCCTATTGTGAATAAGGGCGACAAAGTGTACGCCCCCGTAAAGGATGAAAACGGCAACCTTATCAAGGAGGGCACGGTTCTTGCGGACGGTCCCGCCTGCGAAAACGGCGAACTGGCTCTCGGCAGAAATATGCTCATCGGATTCATGTCTTGGGAAGGCTACAATTATGAGGACGCGGTTCTTATAAGCGAAGAGCTTGTAAGAGACGACTTGTACACCTCCATACATATCGAGGAGTATGAAATCGAGTGCCGCGACACCAAGCTCGGCGAGGAGCAGATAACGAGAGACATCCCCAACCTCAGCGACGAGGTGTTGAAGAATATAGACCAAGACGGTATCATCATGGTCGGCGCGGAAGTCAAAGCGGGCGATATTCTTGTCGGAAAGGTTACGCCCAAGGGCGAAACGGAGCTTACTCCCGAAGAGAGACTGTTGCGCGCGATATTCGGCGAAAAGGCCAGAGAGGTGCGCGATACTTCTTTGCGCGTGCCCAACGGCGAAAGCGGCATAGTCGTGGACGTGAAGGTGTTCACGAGGAAGAACAAGGACGAGCTTGCGCCCGGAGTCAATAAACTCGTACGCGTGTACATCGCGCAGAAGAGAAAGATTTCCGTCGGCGACAAGATGGCGGGACGCCACGGCAACAAGGGCGTCGTGTCCAGAGTGCTTCCCAAAGAGGATATGCCTTTCATGGCGGACGGCACGCCGCTTCAAATCGTGCTCAACCCCCTCGGCGTTCCCTCGCGTATGAATATAGGTCAGGTTCTCGAAGTTCACCTCGGACTTATCGCCCATATGCTTGACTGGAAGGTCGCAACCCCCGTTTTCGACGGCGCGAACGAGCAGGATATAAAGGCTCTGTTCCAGCAGTGCGGGCTTGTCAACGAGGAGGGCAACGTAGACGGAAAGATTCAGCTGTACGACGGAAGAACGGGCGAGCCGTTTGAAAACCGCGCGACGGTGGGATATATGTACTACCTCAAGCTGCATCACCTCGTAGACGACAAGATACACGCAAGGTCGACGGGACCGTACAGCTTGGTCACGCAGCAGCCGCTCGGCGGTAAGGCGCAGTTCGGCGGACAGCGTTTCGGAGAAATGG
>CANDBF010000037.1 GCA_947382865.1 uncultured Clostridia bacterium | reverse complement strand
GCGAGCTTTACGCCGCGCTTACTGCAATACGCAACAGCGGCATAACCACGGCGGATTTGAAAGCGAAAATGAAAGATATGCCGCCGTCGCTGAGAGCAAAGACGCACGATATCGCGCTGATTTACGACGGATATCTTGAATCTCTCGAGGGCAGACACAGCGATTCGTCAACGAGACTGTACGCGCTTGCCGAGTACATAAAGAACCATCCCGAGAGCGTATGCTCGACAAATTTTTACTGCACTGATATTTATGAGTTTTCCGCACCCGAGCTTGAAATAATCTCCGCCCTGTCCCAAAGCGCGCTATCCTTAACTGTGGGGGTTACGAGCGGCTACGACAACCCCAACAGGCGTATATATCCCGACAGAGCGATAGCGCGGCTCAAATCGGCTTGCCGCGATAAAGTCACGGTCGAGCGTAACGACGAGCCGTTGCCAGCGCCCGTACAGGCGATATCGACGCGGCTGTTTTCCTATCGCCGTCCCGACTGCGCGACGGAAAACGGAGGTAAGGTTGAGCTGCGCGTTGCGAAGGATAGATACGAGGAAATTCTGGCTTTTGCTCTCGACGTAGTAGAGCACGTGAGAGGGGGAGGACGCTATAAGGATTTCGAGGTATTCGTGAGCGATATAGACGATTATGCGGCGGAGCTCAAGGCGGTTTTTGCAAGATACGGAATTCCGTTCTTTATCGACGATAAGGAATTGCTGTCCGAGCAGACCAAGGTGCGATATATCCTCGACGCAATCGCTTGCGCGCGAAGCGGATTTCGCAGAAGAGAGGTGCTCGATTTGGTAAAGAATCCGCTTTTTTGCTACGCGGCGGGAGGGGACGACAACGTCTGGCATTTTGAGAATTACGTGCTTAAATACAATATCGACCGTTCCCGTTTTTTAAGCGAATTTACGCTGAAAGAGGACTTAAAGTATTCAAATCGCAGATATAAAGGCAGAAATAGCAAAGATAATTCGCAAAATTCGCCGCCCGAAGAGAATGCCGTTCCCGAAGCGGTGCGCAGGCTGTTGGTTGAGATTATGTCTCCGCTGTTTATAAAAGGAAACGCCGAAATCGGCGCATTCGTAAAAGCGGCGCGGCTGACGCTGGAAAACTGCGACGCCGCGTGGAGAGCCCACGTGGAAAGGCTCGCGGAGCTTAGCGAATACTATCGCAAGTGCGCCGAGCAGGTGGATAAAAAGGTTTCGGACGTGCTTGAAGAGATAGAAACCGTGCTCGATATGCAAACGGATATAGCGGGCTTTGAAAACATATTCAGGTCTATGCTGAAAACCTTGAAAATCGCCCTTGTGCCCACGTATTTAGACTGCGTGTTCGTAGGAAGCTACGAGAGCAGATTTATGGGAGCGGGGCACGTGTATATTATGGGCGCGACCAACGACAAATTCCCGAGAGCCTCTGGCGGCGGCGCCGTGCTTACGCCTAGGGACGAGGAGTATTTCCGAAAAATAGGACTCGACGTTTCTCCCAATGAAAGACAAAAGCTCATGACGGATATGTACGCGATATGCGACGTAATGAAAAAGCCGCACGGCAGGCTTTGCGTAAGCTATCCCGAATCGGGCGGCGGCGCGGCGCTCAGACCGTCGGTCGCGATAAGGGAGCTGTCTGATATGCTTTGCGAGGACGGTGCGCCTCTCAAAATTCATAGGATAGATTTCGACAGGCTTACGAGGCTCGGAGCGGAGGCCTGCGCCAAGCGTTCCGCCGCGCTTTTCGCGACGGAAAGGAGCAGTTATTACGAGGTTCTGCGCAACGCCGTGTCGGGTCGCGTTCCGCTTGAAGAGAGAGAGGCGTACGGCTCGGCGCTTATGTGCATGTCCGAAAGCGACAGGCGCAGGCTTGACGGGATATACGATACGCCAAAGAGGATAACTCTTCCCGAGGACGCGTATTTTGCCGAGAGTACGAGCGTGAGCCGACTGGAAACGTTTTTTACCTGCCCGTACTCCCATTATTTCAATTATATTCTGGGTCTCAAAAAACGTAAGGACGGCACGCAGGAGGGCACGGAAAACGGCACGGTACTTCACTTCGTGTTGGAAAGATTTTTTTCGGACGTGCGGGACGGCAATATAGTGTCAAAAGAGCAGATACGTGAAAAGGCGTACGCATATTTCGAGGAAGCTATCCGCGTAAACAATTTCGGGGTGCTGCTTGAAAAATCGGATACGGGCAGGCTTCTTGCGCGCGTAAAAGAAGAGGGCGCCGAGGTCTGCGAGGATTTGTACGACGTTTATCTGCGCTCTCGCTTCAAGCCCGCGCTGCTCGAAGCCAAAATCGGGGAAAACGGGATAAAGCCGATGTCGCTTGCGGTGGGCGGCAAAAAAATAAGGTTGAAAGGCACGATTGACAGGGTGGATACGCTCGACGGTATGTTTACCGTCGTCGACTACAAAACGTACAAGAGCGCCGACCTTACGCTCAAAGAGCTGTATTACGGACAGAAGATTCAGCTGTACGTCTATATGAAAGCCGTTGAGGATAGCTTGAACTTAAATCCCGCAGGCGTTTTTTACCTCCCGATTTTCGCGGGATTTACGGGAGACGGGACGGACAGATACAAATATAAGGGTCAGGTTACAAACAGCTTCGAGACTATGGAAAAGCTGGATTCTATGGTTGCGGTCGACCCTAAAAAATCCGTTATACCTTTCAAGCAGACGAGGGAGGTTTTGAGCGCGGAAGTGCATTTGACAAGGGAGGATTTCGACATGCTGGGCGATTATGCAATAAACCTCGCGGCAAAGGGAGCGGAGGAAATCGCAAGCGGATATATCAAGCCCTCGCCCGTCAAGGACGCGTGCAAGCGTTGCAGATACTGTGAAATCTGCGCCTACCGCGAGCGCGACGAGCGCAAGTTTATGAAAACATCGATGTCGTCGTTTGAATGCGACAAGGGAAAAGCGGAGGTAGGAAATTATGACGGCTTACAATGACAAAAACGCGGCGGGTTCGGATGTCATAAAACAGGCTTCCGCCGACGAAATCAGGTTGGAAAAACTCAAAAAAGAGGGAGTCCTCACTCTCACAGACGCGCAGAAACAGGCGGTGCTTGCAAAGGGTAGGATACTCGTTTCGGCGGCGGCGGGAAGCGGCAAGACCTCGACTATGGTCAAGCGCATTCTGCTTATGATTGCCGAGGGCGTGAGTCTTCGCAATATGCTGGTGCTCGTATACAACACGGCGGCGGCTGACGAGCTGAGAGAGCGTCTGCATCTCGAGCTTTTCAATATGGCGTGCTCCGAAACGGGAGAGCCGAGAGAGAGATTCGGCAAGGAGCTCGACGAGCTGCCTCTTTGTCATATCTGCACGATACACAGCTTTTGCAACTCTCTCATACGCGATAATTTCGAAAAGCTGGGAATTTCGCCCGCATTCGACGTGCTTGACGAGCAGGCGCACGCCGCGTATATGAACGAAGCTCTATCAAACGTCTTCGAGAAGTATTCGGAGGAGAACGACGAGGCGTTTTGCGATATTACGGAAATATTTTCTCAGGCGAGAAAGGAGGACAATCTAAGAGCCAATATAATCAAGCTGCGCGAAATAATAGACGTACAGCCCGACCGCGCGAGCTTTAAGTCCAAAGCGCTGGAATGCTTCGCAGACTTTGAGAAAAGCGATTTTATGACCGTACTCCAAAGCTATTATAAAGACTTTTTCGAGAACGCGAGGGAACGTCTTGCCGAAATAGGAGAGATCCTGTCGGCAATGTCCGTCGGCAGATTTTCGGAAGCGGTTTCAGAGACGGACGCTTTCTGCGCGCAGGAGCTTAACGCGATTACTTTCAGGGAAATGCTGTATATCGCTTCCCAATGCGAAAAGCCCGCTCCGGGCAGGAGAAGTCCGAAGCTCGGCGAGCTCGAAAAGCAGACGACGGATATCGCAAAGGCGTATATCGACGAAGTTTACGGGATATGCGCGGAGCTTAAAGAGCTGTACGAAAACTTCGGCGAATTTGAAGCTCAGCATTCGCAAAACGCGGTTTATATAAACAAATTGATAGAGATAACAGAGCGTTTTGACAAAGAACTTCAAAAAATCAAAAAAGAAGCCAACGTGCTGTCGTTTGAGGATTTGCAGCATTACGCGGCGAAGTTGCTTACGGATTGTCCGGAGCTCGGCAGCGAATACGAAGCGGTTTTCGTGGACGAGTATCAGGACGTCAACCCTACGCAGGAATTTATCATAGAGCGCATAATAAAGGGCGAGTGCTTTATGGTAGGCGACGTCAAGCAGAGCATATACGGGTTCAGACTCGCGGATCCGAAGATATTCCTTTCAAGGCAGGAGAGCTATAAGCACGGCGACGGAACGGCGATAGATTTCAACCGCAATTTCAGAAGCGCGAAAAGCATACTCGCCTTTGTGAACGGGGTCTTCAACGCGGTTATGACCGAGAGAAGCGCGGACGTAAATTATAAGGATACCGCCGCGTTCGAGCTCGAAGGCGCGCCCGACGGAGGAAGCGTACAAATCCATCTTTTTACCGAAAAGAAAGCCGAACGGTCGGAGGCGCAGGGACTGTACGACATTACAAATCACAAACAGACGGAAGAGGGTGCGTCGGCGTCCGAGAGCGAGGGACGCTTTATCGCAAGCGAAATCAGAGCGCTTGTCGGAAGAGCCAAGCGCGAGGGCGGAGGATATATAGGCTACGGAGACATAGCGATACTTTTCCGCAGCCGTTCGCGAGGGGCGCAGCAGATAGTGGAGCAGCTCAAAATTGAGGGCATACCCGTCGACGAGAGCGTATTCGGCAGGAGTACGTCCAGACCCGAAAGAGAGCTGATATCCATGCTCAGAGTGCTTGACAATCCTCGGCAGGACATTCCCCTCGCGGGATTTATGCTCTCCTTTTTCGGCGGATACAGCGAGAGCGAACTTGCGAACGTGGCTATGTGCGAGGGCGAGTGCCTTTACGACAAGGCGCTGGCGTACGCGGAGCCGGGCAGCGGTGAAAATTGCGGAGCGGAAACTGAAAATTATGACGCGGCGCTCGCCGAAAAACTGCGCGGCACGCTGAAAATGCTGGACGGATACAGAATAAAAGCCAGCTTCAAGAGCGTGGCGGAGCTTATGTGCGGCATAGTATCCGACTTCTGCTACGACGCGTATCTGACAGTCGGCGGCGAGGCGGAGGCATACGGTCTCAAAGATTTTATTCAGAGCGCGGCAAAGCAGAGCGACTGTTCGCTGGGCAGATTTCTGGACGGGTACTCCGAGCTCGCAGACAGCAGAGCGCCGTCGGGCGGAGGAGAGCGCGTGCGCATATCCACCTTCCACGGTTTCAAGGGATTGGAAATTCCGGTGACGTTCGTCGCGGACTGCGCGTACGGGTTCAATTACGAATCGGGGAACGGGGATCTGGTGACGCTAGGAACGGGCTATATAGGACTTAAATATTTCGATTTCAAGCGGAAGCAGAAATATAATACCCTGTCCAGAACGGCGGTTTCCAAACTGGTCAGACAGCAGAGACTCAAAGAGGAAATGCGCCTGTTTTACGTCGCGCTTACAAGGGCGAAGCAGACGACCTACGTCACTGCCGCGATTTCGGCGAAGAAGCGGATCGAATTCGGCGTTGTAGAAAAGATAGGCGGCGCGGGCTGCGATCTTGATTTCATATCCTCGGCGATATGCAGGAATAGCGTTGACGTTCCCGTCTTTTCACATACTTCGGACGAATTCGCGCCGCGCCCGATAGACGACGCATACGGCGTCCTGCCGTCGGACGGCAGACTGACGGATTATATCCTTAAAGCAAGAGAGCGCGTATATCCGCACGACGCGTCGACAAAGCTCGCGATGAAATACAGCGTTTCCTCGCTTTACAGGATGGATGAAAAATCCGTTCCCGTTTACGAAGAGGGCGCGAATGTCGGCACCGTGTATCACAGGATAATGCAGTATATAGATTTCTTTGCCAGAGGAGAAGACGAGGTAAAAGCAGAGCTTCGGCGTATGACGGCTGAGGGCTTGATAACGGAAGAGGAGGCGGACGAAATCGACGTCTCGCTTATAGTCCGCTGCCTTGACTGCGAGGTTATGGATATGGCGAGGGAAGCGCTGCTTCGGGGCAGGTGCCTAAGAGAACAGCCGTTTATGATGTACAAGCCCGCAAACGAGCTTAGGGAGGATTTCAAATCGTCCGACAGAGTTTTGGTGCAGGGGGTTATAGACCTTTTTATCAGCGCCGAGCGAAAGGTGCTGGTGGATTTCAAATATTCGCGCTTAGATGATGAAAAACTTGTTGAAAGATATAAAACGCAGCTTAAACTATACAAATCTGCGATAGAAAGTGCGATTTCGGAAAAAGTAGATGATGTAGTGATATATTCTTTTACTAGCGGGCGCGCGCTTAAATGCGAATAAAATTCAAATTTTTGCGCGATGAATACCGCTTTGGGGTCGCGCGGCACGCTATTACCTAAAATTAACAGTAAAAGTTTATCTAAAACTTATTGCTTTTTTTACGCATAGTCTGTATAATCTTATTATGTATTTATGCGCGTGAAAGGAGGGAGAGGGTGTTTACCGTATCGGCAGTGCAATTTTTTTCCGAAGCGTTCGCTTGGTTTGCAAATCTTTCAGCCAAGCTGCCGAAGATAGATTTCAAGACGTACTTCATAGTGGTCGTTGCGCTGTTGTTGGGAGTCGGGCTCATCGTCGGGTTGACGTATTTCGGCTCATACCGTTTCAAACTTCTCATCGCAAGCAAAAAAATATTGCGTTATCTCGCCGACGCCGATTCGATTGACGACGACAATGTGAGCGACTTTACGGCGCAGTGCTTTTCTTCAAAGGCGCCGTCGGCTCTGCGCGATTGCTGGGTGCAGTATCTCGGCGTGAGGTTCGGCTACCCCAGCGAAATCGTATCGGAGAAAGCCGTTTACGACGACAGAACAAAGCGCGTAAGGGAAGTCCGCGCAAGCGTGTATATCGGCATTGCTCTCTTGATGATTGCGGTGTTTGCGTTTTGGGGATGCGGGACTTTGCAATCGGCGGATATAGGAGTGATACTCTTTGCAGGCCTGCTTATATCGGGCGCGGTGTATCTGGCGTTGGTCTTTATAAATCGCGCGCTCAGCAAGCTGTGCCTTGAAACGTTCGGTCTTATGCAGGAGGATCTGGACGCCAAGGTGGATTTGCAGGTTGAAAAGAGCTATGCGACGGACTCTTCGCCTCTTGCGGAGCTTGCGGCAATGCTTGACGAAATTATCGCGCGAAACACTGCGAAAGACGTAGGCTTTGCTACCGACGAGGGAGAGGAAACTCCTCTTGAAAAGCTCATCGCGGGTATGCCTGCGGCGGCGGAGAACGGAGCGCAAAATATTTCCGATGCCGAGAATGCCGTCGATACTGACGAAGCCGAGTCCGAGAACGTCGGTGAGAATAAGGACGACGTAGATATAGAAACCGAAAAAGAAAACGGCGGAGAGGACTCGCAAGACGAGCAGAGCTCCGAGCAGACGGATAATACCGAGGACGGCGACAGCGAAGATGCTCAATGCTCCGAACAGGGCGCAGACGCGCAAAGCGCTGAGGAACAGACTGCGGAGACTCTCGAAACCGATACGCAAAGCGACGAAGCCGCTCGCGAGCAGAATGCCGACGAGGCTGGGGAAGCGATTGAAAACGACGAGCCCGAAGAACAACCGTCCGACGCAAATTCGGAAGATACTGCCGAACAAGACGATAGCATGACGGCGGATGGCGAGGGAAATTCCGTTTCCTCTGACGGGGAAACCGTTGCAAAGGAAAGCGACGACGAGGAATCTCGGTCAGATAATCAAGCCGAAAATGAAGAACAGGATATAGCGCAAAGCGATAAAATAGAAGAGCGTCCGAACGGTGACGTTCCTGACGAGGAAGCGGAGGAGACCGAAGGATTATCGGAAGAGGATATGCCCGAGCAAAACCCCGCGGACGAGAGCGTTTCGGAAAACGGCGCGGATGATGCAGAGGAAGAGCCTCAGGTCAAGTACGTGGTCGAAGGACCCGTCGATGACGACGATATCGTCAAGCCCGCTAAGCTCGTGAAGCTCCCCAATCTGGTGGACTATATGCTTGCGCGCAATCCGTCGAGGAATATTTTGGTGAACATTTCCAAGTTGTTGATAACGACTCACGAAAAGTTCAAAAACAGTCCGCAGGACGTAGCAATTGTAGAAAAATGTATGAATAAAGTGTTGTCGGCTTTACAAAACGCAAGGTAATCGCCGCAGAGTTTATTCGCAAATAAGAGCAAATAAAAAACAAGAGGTAAAGTATGTTCGGGAAGAAAGCGAAATTAGCAGAGCAGCAGGCAGCGGAAAAACAGACTGCGCAACAAACCGCGCAAATGCAGGCTGACCAAACGGAGCTTTATTGCGAAAGCGAATTGCTTGATGACGCCGATGAAAACGAAAACGTTCCGTATGCTTCTTTGCGTACGAAAAACGGCGGAAAAGACATCAGAATATTCTATGAAAGCGAACTTATCAACGACGATGAAGACGAGCTTGTCGACGATGACGACGAATACGAAGATGACGAATACGAAGATGACGAATACGAAGACGACGAGAAAGAGGCGACGCCCGCTCCCGCCGCAGTCAAACGTCCCGCTCCCGCATACTACGACGACGAGGAAGAAGAGGAAGACGACGAGGTCGAAATCGAGCTGGTTGTCGATACCGACGAATTGAAGAGAGCAAAGGAAAGCGGAGTCGATATCGGAGAGGCTATAAAGCGCAGTATCGAAGGCGGCGCTATGGCTGACGACGACGAAGACGAAATTATAGAAGACGAGGCGGAAGTCGAGGAAGAGTACGAAGAGGAGACGGAAGCTGTCGAAGAGCAACAGGCTGCCTTGGAGGAAGAGCCCGAGGAAGAGCAACAGCCCGAACAGGTTGCGGAGCCTGTCCAAGTTGCGGAGCCTGTACAAGTGGCGGAGCCCGCGCAGGAAGCCGTCGAGGAGGAGCCGGAAGTCAAGTATGTGGTCGAAGGTCCCGTCGAGGACGACGATATCGTCAAGCCCGCAAAGCTGGTCAAGCTACCCAACCTCGTGGATTATATGATTTCTTTGAATATGTCCAAGCGTATGAAGATGAACGTTTGTATGCTTCTGCTTACGGCGTATCACAAGTACAAGCACATTCCGCGCGAGAAGGCTATCGTAATTACCTGTATGAAGAAGATGCTCAACGCGCTTATGCAGGGCTAAGCCGTTTGTGCGGTTAGATATTCGATTTCAGCAAAATTTCCAATAAAAATAAATCGTCTCCGTAGTTTAGGAGACGATTTATTTTATGCGTTTCTATAAAATTGCTTTTATTTGAACATTTTCTTTTTTATAAGCACGATAAGCATAACCACGCAGATAATCACGTTGATACCCACAACAATCCAGAAGCCCCATTGCTTTCCTTCAAACGGAACGCCCGTATTCATGCCCCACAGCGCGGCAATCATTGCGGGGACGTCCACCATAAGCGTGAGGATTGTGAGCGTTTTCATAACGATATTTAGGTTGTTGGAGATTATGGAAGCGTACGCGTCCATCGTGCCGTTGAGAATGTCGCGATAGATATTCGACATCTCGATAGCCTGTCTCACCTCGATGAGCACGTCCTCCCAGAGGTCCTCGTCCTCCTCGTAAAATTTGACGAGCCTCGGAACCTTGTCCAAAACGCCGTTGTTGGAGCGCAGCGAGGTGCTGAAATAGACGAGAGCCTTTTCGAGAGAGAGCATTTCTATAAGCTCCTCGTTTCGCATGGATTTTTCGAGTATGCCTTGCACGCGCTGGCTGGCTCTGTCTATTTGTTTGAGGTATTGCAGATATTTTTTTGCTATGACGTACTGTAATTGCAAAAAGAAGCGTGTGCGCTTGTGAATATTGAAATCGCGCACGTATCTGCCCGCAATTAGGTCGTAGATGATGGACGTCTCGTTCAGACAGACCGTGACCAACGTCTTGTCCGTCATTATACAACCGAAAGGCAGAGTTGCGTAGGTGTACTTGTCGTCGTCCTCTTCGGTTATAGGAATGTCGGTGACCGCCATAATGACGGAGTCCTCTTTTTCGATATAAGCGCGCTCTTCCGCGTCCAGCGCGGCTTTAAGGTACTCTTCGGGAATGGCGGCAGATTTTGAAATCAATTCGATTTCCTTATCCGTAGGGTTTGACATATGAATCCACTGGTCGGAAAAGTCATAGCCGTCGACAATGAGCTCCTTATCGACTTCAACTACGGATTTGTTGATTTTTTTGTAAACCTGAAACATTTCGGCCTCCTTGCGGCATAGCAATACGCGCCGCGCAAGGGAACCCAAGCGTGTGCGCGATTATTGGAGTGGTTGACTACTTCGAGGGTCAGCGTCCATAATATTTGCACCTCATAAAAATTAGATATTACTATTTTATCAAAAATCAAGAGACAAGGCAACAGTTTGAAAGCAAAATATTTTCGCTCGCGCAATACGGCAACCGAGCGTTCGGTTTATTAGTTATAATTGCTATAATTTGTAAATATAATTTAGTTTTTTCTTGCAAAAGTCCCGCTATTTTGCTATCATAAATTTATCAATAAAGAATTCTTTTAGGAGGACTTCTAAATGCAAAAAAAATACGTTTATCTGTTCACCGAGGGCAACGCCGATATGCGCGAATTGCTCGGTGGCAAGGGCGCGAACCTCGCCGAGATGACAAAAATCGGTCTCCCCGTTCCTCAGGGATTCACGATTTCGACGGAGGCCTGCACTCAGTACTATGAAGACGGCAGACAAATCAACGATTCTATCCGTGCCGAAATCATGGACAATATCGTAAAACTCGAAACCATAGCCGGCAAAAAGTTCGGCGATAAGGAAAATCCGCTTCTTGTTTCCGTCCGCTCGGGCGCAAGAGCGTCTATGCCCGGCATGATGGACACCATTCTCAACCTCGGTCTCAACGACGAAGTCGTAGAGGTTCTTGCGAAGAAATCGGGCAACTCCAGATGGGCTTGGGACTGCTACCGCCGCTTTATTCAGATGTTCTCGGACGTCGTTATGGAGGTAGGCAAGAAGTATTTTGAAAAGCTCATCGACGAGATGAAGCATAAAAAGGGCGTCGAGTTCGACGTGGACCTCACCGCGGACGATTTGAAGGAGCTTGCAAATCAGTTCAAGTCGGAGTATAAAAATCAACTCGGCAAGGATTTCCCCTCCGACCCCAAGGAGCAGCTCTTCGAGGCTGTCAAGGCGGTCTTCCGCAGCTGGGATAACCCCCGCGCGAATATCTACCGTATGGACCACGACATTCCTTACAGCTGGGGTACGGCTGTCAACGTGCAGATGATGGCGTTCGGCAATATGGGCGACGACTGCGGCACGGGCGTTGCGTTCACGCGTAATCCCGCCACGGGCGAACCCGGTCTCATGGGCGAGTTCCTTATGAACGCTCAGGGCGAGGATGTCGTCGCGGGCGTGCGTACTCCTATGCCTATCTCCAAGATGGCGGAGGTGCTCCCCGAGGTTTACGAGCAGTTCCTCGGCGTTTGCAAGACGCTTGAAAATCATTACAGAGATATGCAGGATATGGAGTTCACCATCGAACAGGGAAAGCTCTATATGCTCCAGACCAGAAACGGCAAGCGTACGGCGGCAGCGGCAATACGTATCGCGTGCGACCTCATCGACGAGGGCATGATTTCCGAAAAAGAGGCTCTTCTGCAAATAGACGCGAAGACGCTCGATATGCTTTTGCACCCCACCTTCGACGCGGCGGCGCTCAAAGCGGCGGATAAGAACAACATCGTAGGCAAGGGTATCGCGGCGTCCCCCGGCGCGGCGGCAGGTACGATCGTGTTTACGCCCGACGACGCGGTTACGCTCGGTAAGGCGGGCAAGAAGGTTATTCTCGTAAGACTGGAAACCTCTCCCGAGGACATCGAGGGCATGAAGTATGCGCAGGGCATACTCACCGTCCGCGGCGGACAGACCTCTCACGCGGCGGTTGTCGCCCGCGGAATGGGCACCTGTTGCGTATCCGGTTGCGGCGAAATCAAAATGCATGAGGAAGATAAATACTTCGAGCTCGGCGGAAAGACCTTCCGCGAGGGCGACGAGCTGTCCCTTGACGGCTCCACCGGCAATATCTACGATATTTGCATAAAGACCGTTCCCGCAGACCCCAACAGCGGCTACTTCGGAAGAATCATGAAGCTCGCCGACAAGTATAAGGCGCTCGGCGTACGCACCAATGCGGATACGCCTCAGGACGCGCAACGCGCGGCGGAGCTCGGCGCACAGGGCATCGGTCTTACCCGTACGGAGCATATGTTCTTCGGACCGGGTAGAATAGATAAATTCCGCGAGATGATTTGCTCCGATACGGTCGAGGAGCGCAAGAAAGCTCTCGATGCAATCGAGCCCATGCAGCAAGCCGACTTCGAGGGACTTATGGAAGCTCTCAAAGGCATGCCCGTTACAATTCGTTTCTTGGATCCCCCGCTTCACGAGTTTGTTCCCACCGACGAAAAGGATATCGAACTGCTCGCAAAAGCAAAGGGTAAGACCGTTGAGGAAATCAAGCTGCTTTGCGACAGCCTGCACGAGTTCAACCCGATGATGGGACATCGCGGATGCCGTCTTGCGGTTACATATCCCGAAATCGCCGAGATGCAGACGAGAGCTATCATCAAAGCGGCTATCAACGTCCAGAAGCGTCATCCAGATTGGAAGGTCGTTCCCGAAATCATGATTCCGCTCATCGGCGAAATCAAGGAGCTGAAATATTGCAAGAACACCGTTGTCAAGACTGCCGACGCCGTCATCAAAGAGGCGGGCATAGAGCTCGAATACGAAGTCGGTACGATGATCGAGATTCCCAGAGCGGCGCTCACGGCGGATGAAATCGCAAATGAGGCGGAGTTCTTCTGCTTCGGCACCAACGACCTCACTCAGATGACGTTCGGTTTCAGCCGCGACGACGCAAGCAAGTTCCTGCCCAGCTATTATCAGGCGAAGATTTACGAGTCCGACCCGTTTGCGAGACTTGACACGGTCGGCGTAGGCAAGCTGATGAAGATGGCGGTCGAGCTCGGACATTCTGTGCGCAAGAATATCCACTGCGGTATCTGCGGCGAGCACGGCGGCGACCCGTCTTCAATCGAGTTCTGCCACGCAATCGGTCTCGACTACGTATCCTGCTCTCCCTTCCGCGTGCCGATTGCAAGACTTGCCGCGGCGCAGGCGAACATCAAAAACCCCAGAAACTAATTGGGATATGAATTAAGCTAAGTAAAAAGGGCTCTGCGGAAGCGGAGCTCTTTTCACGTATTTTAACCGCTATTATTGTTTTTTATATATTGTTATGTTAGAATTCATATATGAAAAAGAGATATATAAATAATTTAATAGTTTTCTCATTGCTGATTAGTTTGCTTATAATCAGTTTGTGTTTGTTGTACAGCTGCGACCTTTCCAAAAATCAAAATAATCAGAATAATACAATTATCGAAAATAATACCAACACTGGCGATAGCGGGAACAATGGTTCAAATACGGATATCGGAGATGAGACGGGAAACGAAACGGATAATGGTTTTATAGTATCTTATTCTGTGGATAGAAACGTTGGAGGGAAGATTGTCGGCAAGCGTTCTCAGACTATAAATTGGGGAGATGACGCTGAAACTGTTGTTGCGGTTGCGGACGAAGATTATATATTTGTCGGTTGGTCGGATTTATCATTTGAGGCGGCGCGTCAGGATAAAGAGATTGAAAGAAACTTTGAATACGTAGCATATTTTCAACCTATATCTAAAATCTTTCGATACGATTACGGAGAACTTTATTCGGGTTCTAAGCATGGCAGTGTGACGCTTAATCGTGATAATCTTGACCATGTTGAATTTGATGTGCCGCAAATGAACGGCTATGTGTTTCTAGGTTGGTATGCGGATAAGAATTTCAGAGTTAAAATAACCGATGAAAACGGAAGGCTTATGTTGGGCTTTTACACTTTTGATCTGGACACAGAAGTTATTTATGCAAGATGGAAGCAGAACGGAATGGACGAAAAGCCTATTTATCGGGTGCTGACAGTTTTTGTGGACGAAGTTGAAGCGCAACTTCAACCTACTTACAATCTCGATGAACCTTATATATCCGTTTCATACAAAATGTCGGTAATCGAACAAAGACTGTTTGCACTCATTACAACGGGCGTTTGTGATTATCTTAACAATCTGTTTGACGGCGAGGTAAAGTTTGAATTTGATAATTATTATACGACCCGACCAATAAATGAGAATAGCTTTGAAAGTGGAAATAATTCCGGATTAAGAACTTATTCTCTTCAAGCGAATAGAATAAACGAAGTGCAGGGTCTTTTAGAAAATTATAGAAGCGTTATGACGCTGTTTAGTATGAATGATTGGGATAGAGTACTACATAACGTAGGAGGAAGTTCGACTGCTAAATACGGAATGTCTCATATAGAAGAAGAATTGATGGGTTATATTATAAATTATGAACCGTTGCAGGACGTTTTTAATGATTTGAAAAAAGACAGAAATGATATAAAATGGCTACAATCGTTGGACAGTTATCTTCACGAGTTTATTCATACTATCGAGCAAAAATATTATTTTGACGAGATATACGAATATCATGAGGCGTTGGACTATTATCTTAATAAAGGAGGATACGGTACTCTTGACATTTCGGCTTTATATCTTCTGAATCAGGCGGAAATAAACGGCAAATTTGTTGGGATACCCAAATCTTACTGGGAAGACGGAGACCCGCATATGTGATAGTAATTGAGTTTATAGCACATACTCCCGCAGACCATTTTATAAGTGATTGTATTATTCAATAAATACCTATTCCTCCAAATACTCGCGGGCGAATGCGTCGTATTCCTCTTTCCATTTGCGGATTGCGTTTTCGTCGTAAATACGCGGCATTCTTGTAGCCAGAATTTTGCCCTTCGCGCTTTTGAGAAGGATATTTCTTATTTGCTTTATGAAGTCGGGGCGGCTCTTTGCCAGGCTTAGGCTTTCAAATATGCTCCTGAGCTGGAATGTCTCTTGATTTCGTATGTCTAAACGGGCAAATGCCAGCAGACTTTCGTTGAGAATTCCCAAATCGAAGAGCCATATTAAATGATTTCTGTCTAGATTCTGAAAGCGGGAGCGTGCAATAAACGACATATAGCAACTCGCGCCGAACGAGTTGTTTACTCTGACCGCGTATTGCCATAGCGACTGTGCGGAAAAATCAGTTGCTTTTTGTATTATATCCGCGAGGATTGCCGCGGCTTTGAGCGTGTTTTCTATGCCCGAGCCGGAAGTCGGCTTTGTCATAAACGCGGCGTTTCCAATTATCGCATAGCCGTTTGCGACAATGGTTGCGAGCGGATATCTGACGGGAATGCTGTCTTCGGCAAATCTGACGCAATTATCGCTTATATATGGATTGCGTTTAGAGATATAGTCCAACGCTTCTTTGATTTGGGATTCGTCAAGCGTTGCGAATTTGCTTATCAATACGTCGGATAATGCAGAATTTTCCGCGTCCTTGCACCACAGCACGCTGTAATGCTCGGGCATAAGATATACGTTGGACGGAGCTGGGGCTACGTCGGTTTTGGAATAGAAACCGCGATAGCACTTAAGAAAGTCGTATTGTCCTATATCGTCGTTCATACAGAATCTTTGCGGGATTTGCTTGCGGTACTTCGAGAACATTCCCGACGAGTCAATCACTAGGTCGCAATACTCCGCGCGTCCGTTTATCGTTACGCCCACGACGTTGTCGTTATCGATAATCAAGTCTTCCGCTTCGACTCCGAAACGGATTTCCGAATTGTCCTGTGCGAGTTGCAACATAAATTCGATAAGTTTTTTTCGGTCGACGTCGAGATTCCTGCTTGCGCGCATAGCCTGACTGATATATCCGCAACCCGATGGGCTGAAAAATCTGAGAACCTGTTTGTTTGTATAAGCGTCTGAGGGCAGAGTAAGTCCTACTTTTTTGAAGGCGTCCTTATCTACCGCGTCATACCAAAGATATCCTAGCTCCTCGCGGCTGCGTTTTTCGTATATTGAAACGTCGAATCCTTTGAGCTTTGCCGCAATATACAAGCCTCCCAGCCCTGCGCCGAGTATAATGATTCTTTTTCCTCTCCCCGAATTTCTCATCATTTGTCCTTAGTTTATTTAAGTTTATATTGTTATAAATACATTTAATTAATATTATCATTTAAGCGCAATTTTAGCAACTTAACAATTTAGGCATATTTATTGAAAATATCGCAAGCACGGTTTTTATAAACCAAAAAGCACCGCGAGGGTGCTTTGTGTTCGGTTTATCTTTGCTACGCAAAGTCGAAAGCCTTTGTTGCTTGCTTTATTACTTGGTCAATGCCTCTTGCACAGCAACTGCGCAAGCGACGGCTTTTTATAAACCAAAAAGCACCGCGAGGGTGCTTTGTGTTCGGTTTATTTTTGCTACGCAAAGGCGAAAGCCTTTGTTGCTTGCTTTATTA
>CANDBF010000036.1 GCA_947382865.1 uncultured Clostridia bacterium | reverse complement strand
GAGATTGACCTTAGTGACTGGAGTTCAGACGTGTGCTCTTCCGATCTGCTTACGGACGGAAGAACGAAGTACACGGAGGTGGAGTTGCTCAATATGACGGAAGGCTATTTCGACAAATGGTTCTCCGATTACCTGTATTTCAAGAACTTGCGAGACGATGACGTACACATTGTTACAATGAACGGAGATATGCTCACGGTTGAGCCTAACGGCATCTTGGTTCTCAATTTCGGAGATTATGAGCCGCATTGCGTGGAGCATAGCACAGGCGTAACGGTAGGAATACCAGATAAGCTCATCGATATATGCGAAAACCTCGACTGGTCGGTACATATCAGCGACGGATATGCAGAACTTGAGAAGTATTCGCCCGCCGGAGAAGATTTCATATTTACCGTGCCTACGGCCAACTTTATAAAAGAGGTAGAGGAATACGCAAACGACTTCGACGCAGACGAACACGCCGAAATGTGGATAGAAAGCCGCGGCACTCGCGGGGTTCCCTCATCTGTCAGGCAGTTGATTGATGACGCAGATGCGATACAAGAAATGCTTGACGAACTTGCGGAAGCGTTGAGAAAGGGGGTTGAAAAATGATAAGAGTAAGCGCAGAAGACGCAGAAAAGTTCTACGGCGTAACCGACAGCTCAAAATCAAGTAGACGCACTCGTAAAAGATAAGGAGATAACTGACTTTTTAAGTATCGAGCCTATCCTTGAACCTCTTGATATGGGCGAGGCTATTGTAACCACAAGAACGGTTATTGTCGGCGCAGAGACTGGGAATAGGAAGGGCAAGGTTATTCCAAATAAAGAGTGGATAGACGATATAGTCCAGCTTGCCGACTGTTTCAAAATCAACGTCTTTATGAAAGAAAGCCTGCGCTCGATTATGGGAGATAAGTTCAGGCAAGACAGTTTGCCGTGGGCGGTGCGCAAATGAGTGGATTTGAACAAATAAAAGATATGCTCGAACTGGTCGGCATAAAGGCTATATGCGAAAATATGACGAAGCCCATCACAGAGGTGCTTCGTATGAAGTTGCAGGAAATTGGTATCGAAGCCGAGATAAAAATTGACCTTGAAGTAAAGTCAGTTAACCTCGATACATTCAGGAGTAAAGGAGGCAATCAATGAAAAAGATAGAAACATCGTTCGGAACCCTCTACATAGAAGAGGAAAATGACCGCGAAGAAACCCACCGCATTAAAATATTCGATAGCGAGATGCGATACTTTGATTATTACAGTCTTGATTATCTCGAAGAAGGTATGACAATATCGGCCTTCGTAGAAGAACAGGCAAAATGGATAGAAGGTCGCAAATCGCTCGACGACTTGCTTGAAGGTCTCGGCATAGACAGCTATTCGGTAAGCGAAGATTGGACTGACCTGCTCGAAGATATGTACCACGGCGATGCAAAACTCGAAGGTGACAAGTGGATAGACAAAACGGACGGCAGTGAAATTACAGAGCAGGTAATAATGAAGAACGAATGGGTCAACAAAGTAGGCAATACCTACATCTTGATTTGCGAGTAAATATAGGCTCTAATTCGCATCACAAGGCCTGCAAATTTTAGACACCTATTTATTCAAGCTCGTGAATAAAGAAAGTCCTACAAGCCACAGGGCGGTAAAACGCTTGCAATTCAGTAACAAATCAATTATAATATAAAAGTCCCGTCCAGACGTGTCGGGGCTTATTATATATATGGTATAGGACGTATATCCTGCGTCCCGTAAGCATAGGGGATTCGATGCTCGTCTTATAATCGGCGCATCTCTTTGTCGCGCTTGCGTTTTTGCTTGGTCATTTACACCTAGTAAACTCCCTGCGCAAAAGCCGCGCGCTCCTCGACCTGCGTGCTTCTAAGCCGAGCAATACCGTCTCCCGTGCAAATGCGGGATTCGATGATAATAATTTAAGGTGAATTTATGAGATACGAACTTATTCATCAGGACAAAAACACCGGCGCGAGAGTCGGAAGGCTTTACACCGATCACGGAGTTATCGACACACCGTGCTTTATGCCCGTCGGCACAAAGGCGACCGTCAAGGGTCTGTCGCCCGAGGAGGTAAAGGAGACGGGCGCGCAGATTTTGCTTTCCAATACATATCATCTTTATCTCCGTCCGGGACATGAGCTTATAGAGAGGGCGGGCGGATTGCATAAGTTTATGAACTGGAACGGCGCAATCCTCACCGACAGCGGCGGCTTTCAGGTTTTCTCGCTTTCCTCGCTGAACAAGGTGACGGACGACGGAGTGGAATTCAACAGCTTTCTGGACGGGAGCAAACATTTCTTTTCTCCCGAGAAATCCATGGAAGTCCAACGCGCGCTGGGTTCGGATATAGTGATGGCGTTCGACGAGTGCACGCCGCCCGAAATTTCGCACGACAGGGCGCGCGCGGCTCTCGAAAGGACGATGAAATGGCTGGATAGATGTTCGAAATACGATTTGAAGCCTCATCAGACGCTGTTCCCGATTATACAGGGAAATATGTACGATGATTTGCGCAGGGAGAGCGCCGAAAGAGTGCTTCCGTATTGCAAATGCGGCGTTGCGGTCGGAGGTCTTTCCGTCGGAGAGCCGCCCGAGACGATGTACCGTATGCTCGACGCGATCGAGCCTCTGCTTCCCAAGGAACAGCCGCACTATCTTATGGGCGTGGGCACTGCGGATTATATCGTAGAAGGCGTTGCAAGAGGCATAGATATGTTCGACTGCGTGCTTCCGACGCGTATTGCGCGCAACGGCACGGCTATGGTCGGGGAGGGCTTCCTCACAATACGCAACGCGCCTTACGCGGAGGATTTCACCCCCATAGACTCCGAGTGCGACTGCTACGCCTGCCGCAATTATACGAGGGCGTACGTGCGCCATCTGATAAAGTCGGACGAGATACTCGGCGGACGGCTGCTGTCACTGCACAATATCCGCTTCCTCGAAAGGTTTGCCGCGGATATAAGGCTGGCTATACTCGAAGACAGATACGACGAATTCCGCAGGGATTTTATGTCGCGGTATAAGGGCTGACGCGGCAGATTTTTGTCGGCAAAGGAATAAAATGCCGTGACGTTTGCGCTATTGAAGAAAGCGATTTGACGTTATGCCGCGTTTCTGAAAAACCGCGGCATAATTTTTTTTTGCGTTTTAGCGACTGAATTCGATGTTTTTCGGGTATTATAGAAAATATTAAAATCCATTTAATGTTGCAAATGTATTAAATTCGGTTGCAATATTTGCGGACATCGTGTATGATTATTGCGTAATCGCGAAAGCGTATAATTTGAATTAAGGAGCTAAAAATGTTATTAAATTCGATTCTTGCAGCCGATGGTTCAAACGGCTGGTATATGTGGGTTATCATCGGCGTCGTGCTCGTTCTGATGATAGTTCTTACGATTGTTCCTCAGAAAAAGCGCCAGAAAGAACAACAAAAAATGATGGATTCTCTCAACGTCGGCACCAAGCTGATGACGGTCGGCGGATTGGTAGGCAAAATTACGCAGGTCAACGCCGATAACACGCTTATCGTAAACGTAGGTACGGAATTCAATCCCACCCTTATCGTTATCGACAGAAAGGCGGTGGGATACGTGCTCGAAGCCGTCGCGGCTCCCGCTCCCGCGGTCGAAAGCCCCGTAGATACGGCGGCGCCTGTTGCGGACGAAACTCCCGTTGCCGAGGATATAGAGGCTCCTGTTGCCGAGCTCGTCGACGAGGTGCAGGAAAACGACTGCGAGACCGTTGAGTCGGACGAAAACATCGACGCGGACAACAGCTCGATAGACGACCTGAACGACCCGTTCGGAAGAGCGTAATTGCTTATTGTCTATAAAAAATCCGCCTTATTGCAGGCGGATTTTTTGTTTGCAAAGATTAGTCCTCGTTTTGCCTTATAGGCACGCTTTGCAGATAGAGTATCGATTGCGGCATAGCGCCGCGATAGATTTTTATTTGAGCGAGGGCTAACGTTATCTGTTGCGCCTCGCTTTCAGATTTACCGTCAGTATGCCCGAGATTGCGCCCGCAACGGGAAGAGTGACAAGGTCTATCCAACTGAATTTCACGTCCTTGAAGGCGGAAAGCGCCGCAAAGATGAAAAATGTAAACAGCATATACACAAGCCCCGTTATTGCGCCTTTGAGAAGCCCGTTGTTGGCGTGCTTGAAGCCTATGAGGGTTCCGACAAGTACGGATATGATTTTGATTGCTATATTCACGGGCAGAATCACGTTATTGGGCAGCGACGCGAATTTTATGATTATCGCGAATATCAGCACGAGTCCCAATGATATTAGGGTCGAAAAGAGTACCGCTTTGAGGACGTCCAACAGGTCGTTTTTGAAGTTTGATGATTTTTCCATACCAAACAATATGAGATTGCATCGTAAGCTATGCAAGGGGATGAAAATTCGGCGGATTTTTTTGTTTAATTTGAGTATTAGGCAACTTATTTGTTGACTTAATAGTCTATAATAGTTATAATATTTTTGTTTTACTATATGGAGGTTCTTCCTGTGAACAAAAAGAAATCAATCATCGTCTTATCCGTCGTAGGCGTATTCGTCATTCTGATGGCAGTGTTTGCGGTCGTATCGTTTCCGATCGGCAACTCCGTCTATGACTACACGGGTTATGCGAAAACAATCAAGCTCGGTCTGGATATGTCGGGCGGTATATCCGTGGTATACGAAGTCACTCCCGACGATCTGGGCGATATGGACACGCGTGTACAGGGCACAATCAGTTCGCTTCAAAGCCTGCTTGTGCAAAAGGGATATACGGAATCTACCGTAACGAAAGGCAACAACAGCAACGGAAACGCTACTATCAGAGTAGAGGTCCCCGACGTGGACGACCCTGAAAGAGTTCTCGACCTTATCGGTCGTCCCGCTTCGCTTGAATTCAAGGGCGAGGACGACGCCTCGGCGACCAATCTCATCGTCGGACGAGAGCACCTCGAAAACGCGTACGTGACAACCGACGAGAGCGGAAATTACGCAGTCGGTCTGAAATTCAACGACGCGGGCACCACGGCGTTTGCCAAAGCCACGACGGATTACCTCAACAAACAGATTTACATCTATATCGACGGTGAAAAATATACGACCGTAAACGTGAACTCCACCATTTCCAACGGCTCGGCTATCATCACAAACAGCGGCGGGTATTCATTTCAGGACGCTTCGGAGTTCGCAACCAGACTTCAATCGGGCACCTTCGGCGTAGAGCTTACCAAGACGGAGGAGAGGAACATCTCCGCAACGCTTGGCGCGGGCGCAATCAAAACCGCTCTTATCGCGGGTATAGTCGGCGTCGCAATCATATTCATTTTCCTCATTCTGGTTTATCGCGGACTGGGTATCGCGGCGGATATCGCGCTTTGCGTTTATATCGTACTGCTTATTTGGTTCTGCGCGGTTCTGCCTTGGGTTCAGCTCACGCTCCCCGGCATCGCGGGTATATTGCTGTCCATAGGTATGGCGGTCGACGCGAACGTCATCATATTCGAGAGGATAAAGGACGAGTACAGCCGCACAAACAAACCTATTATCACCTCCATCAAGGACGGCTTCAAGCGCTCTGCCTCGGCTATCATCGACGGAAACGTGACGACGCTCATCGGCGCGATAGTGTTGTGGGTGCTCGGCTCCTCGTCAATCGTCGGCTTTGCGGTCACGCTGTTTATAGGTATTATACTTTCTATGTTCTCGTCGCTTGTCATCACCAGACTCGTGCTCAAATGCTTTATGCCTCTCAACAGCAAGAGCGAAAGGTTCTACGGGCTCAAACGTAAAAAGGACGAGGCAGAAACGGAAGACGAAAATGTCTCCGAGCTTGCGGGCGCGAAACTTGCAAAGGAGGAAGCGTAACTATGAAAAAGACAGGCAATATGAAAGGCTTCCGCAATCTTTGCTCCAATTTCAAGGTAAGTAAGCATGCAAAATGGTTCGGAATGGTGCCGTTTGCGATAATCATAATCGCGGTCATCGTGATTATAGCCGTAGGCGCGACTAGCGGCAGCTACACCGACGCGGTCGGTATAGGTATCGACTTCGAGGGCGGCACGTTGCTTACCGTTACGCTAGGAAGAGACGCAATCGACAAATACGAGGAGAACGTCAAAATCGTCGAGGACGCTTTGCGCGAAGAGGGCGTTGTGGTCAGCTACGTCCAGCAACAGCGCGCGGATAATATCGACGATTCCTCTATTACGTTCAGATACAAGAACATTTCCAATAACGATAAAGAAGTTATGGATTTGAACAAAACAATAGAGAACAAAATCAATAATATCTTTGCGCATATAGAGGATAACGCGAGAGCGGAGGCGGTCAGCCCGACGGCAGCCGCAGACCTGCTTTCAAAGGCGGGTATCGCGCTTGCGGTTTCGGTCGTGCTGATATTGATTTACATTGTCATCAGATTTACGCTGATGAGCGGCTTTGCGGCAATCATAGCTCTTATTCACGACGTTGTGATTATGTTTGCGCTCACCGTGATTTGCAGAGTGCAGATAAACAGCTCTTACGTAGCGGCGATGATTACGATAATCGCATACTCGATTAACAACACGATTATCATTTTCGACCGCTGCCGTGAAAATCTCAAACCTCTCAAGGGTCAGAGAAATATCAATTATACGGATATAGGCGACGATGCGGTCCGCGCCACGTTCACGCGTTCGATATATACCACCTTCACGACGATGGTTACGGTCATATTCCTTGCGATTCTGGGCGGCGACGCCATACGTGAATTCTGCGTGCCGATCATCCTCGGCTTGCTTGCAGGTATGTATTCGTCCGTGTGCCTTGCGACTCCGCTGTGGGCGGCTATGAGCAAGTCTTTCGACAAGACGAAGGAAAAATATATGAAGCGCCACGCCGTCACATACGAGAAGAAGGACGACGAGGAAGAGCTGTCCATTCCCGTATATACCGGCGACGTAAGCGAATCTAAAGAGCCTAAAAAAGCGGGCGAAAAGCAGCCCAAGGGGAAAGGAAAAGTCGTGTACAAGTATTCCAAGAAAAACACAACTTTCAAGAAAAAATGATTTTTGCGCCCTTACGGATAGCGTAAGGGCGTATTTCTATCCTTTCGGGGCGTATAGAGATGGGATACGTAGTAAAAACACCTGATTTCGCACTGTCCGCACAGCAGAAAGCGCTGGCGAAAGACCTCGGTTTGTCCGAGGCTTTTATGCGTTTGCTCCTCGGCAGAGGAATGAAAGAAAGCGATATAAAAGGCTTTTTGCATCCCTCGCTTAACCAATTATCCTCGCCCTTTGAAATACCGAATATGAGCAAAGCGGTTGAGAGGATAAAAAGAGCGGTCGCTCTCGGAGAAAGAATTCTGATATTCGGGGATTACGATTGCGACGGCATTTGCGCAGTGTCCATTTTAATGCTGTATCTGAGGGATAAGGCTTGCGTTTCCTATTTTATTCCCGACAGAAAGCGCAACGGCTACGGGATTTCCGTATCCGCTCTCGAAAGAGTTATATCAGCTCAAAATCCCAAGCTCATTATCACCGTAGACTGCGGAATAACGGCGGTGAAAGAGGCGGAGTATCTCAAAGGGCGCGGCATAGACCTGATTGTGACCGATCATCACGAGCCGCAGGAGTCGCTTCCCGATTGCATTATCGTAGACCCGAAAACCGAGAAAAAGGGATTTTACGAATACTGCGGCGCGGGAGTCGCCTTGATGCTTATTGAGGCGCTGTCGGACAGGGAGGAAGCTCAAAAGTATCTCGATATCGCGGCTATTGCCACTATCGCGGACGTTGTACCTCTGGTTTCGGATAACAGAATTATAGCTTATCACGGCTTGAAAGCTCTTGGCGACCGACCTAGAAAGGGCGTCAAAATGCTGCTCGGCGAGGATAAAGCCACCGCGCACGGAATAATGTTCCGACTTGCGCCGCGTATCAACGCCGCGGGCAGACTCAATTCCGCGATGAAAGCGGTGGATTTGTTCCTAGAGGACGATTACTTTCTGCTTAAATCTCTTACGGACGAGCTTATGCGCGACAATGCCGATAGGCAGGAGCTGTGCGAAAAGACTGTGCGCGAAGCCAAAGAGATGTTGCGGGGACAGGATTTTTGCAAGCTGGGGATTATAACGCTTTATAACGAGGATTGGGAGTCGGGCGTCGTAGGAATAGCCGCGTCTAAGCTCGCGGAAGAGTTCAGACGTCCGACGGTGTTGTTTTCAAAGAGCGGCGATTTGCTAAAAGGCTCGGCGCGGTCAATCCCTTCGGTGAATATTTTCGAGCTGCTTTCGAGTCTGAGCGATTATTTTACGTCATTCGGGGGACACGCGCAGGCGGCTGGAGTAAGCCTCGATATAAAGGATTTCGAGAGCTTCAAAGAAGCCGCCAATGCAAAAATGCTCTCCGAGCACGCGATTACGGAGTTTATGCCTCCCGTAGTCTGCGAGCAAAAGCTATCGCTTGATTTCGATTTTTTGTCCTTTGCAAAGGAGCTGGAGCTTTTGGAGCCTACCGGTTGCGCAAATCCGAAACCGAACTTTCTTATTGAAGCGCAGGGCTTGAAGTTTGAAAATATAGGTTTTTCCAATCATATGAAATGCGCGGCTAAAAACCTCGATTTGATAGGCTTTTCTAGCTTTTCGGACAGCCTTTATGCCGCTATCGATAAGATTAATCTCGAAGTATCGCTTGACATAAACTGTTTCAGAAATACGCTTACGGCGCAGGGAATTCTGCGTTCGGTCGGATTTGACTCGGTCGCGTTATCGGACGACGAAGCGAAGTGTTTGAATTTGCATCATCTCGATTACGTCGGCGATACGGATATTGAGGTTGTTGAGCTAGCCGATATAGCGGATAAGCTGAAACGACCTATCGGGACGGCGGTCGTTTGCTTTTCTCAATCCGAATATGAAGCCGCTTGCGAGCTAAGCGAGGATATAAGGAATATGCCCGTTGTGATAGGCTGTCCGCAGGAGCTTAATCCGATTAGCCGCGTCATAATTTGTCCGAACGCAGAGCTGGAATACGCATATTACTCCGACGTCATAATCGCGGGCTCGCCGTTGACCTCGGGCTACTTGGAGCACGTGTCGCGAAGCTCGCAAAGCTGCGCGGCGATAGCAGATTGTACGCCCAAGCGCATGCGCGTTTCCGACGATACGCTGAGAGCTATTTATAAAGCGGTGGCGCAGGTTGCCGCAAGCAAGACGAAGATATCCAATATGCGCGGACTGTATTTGCAGATATGCGCAAGATACAAGACGGACGAGCCGACGTTTATGCTTGCGATGAAGATATTCGCGCAGCTGGGACTTGTCGCAGTCGGCGCGAGGGGAAGCGTGGAAGTAAGCAGAAAATCAGTAAAACTTGCCGATTCGCCCGCTTATAACCAAATTTTACATGAATAATCGTTTTTTATTTGAACCGTGAGCGTTGCACAAACACGCGCAGTGCGATATAATTAATATAATTATCGTTGTAAAGTCATATGAAGCGCAGGATAATTCAATGTGTATATAATATCTTATATATACAAAACCGTATAAAACCCGACGCAGCGAATAAGAAATGGAAGAATTGCTTGTAAAACTCAGAAAGAATTATCCCGACAAGTACGCCGAAATCAAAAAGGCGCACGATTTTGCCAAGCAGGCGCACGCGGGACAGAAGAGAAGTTCGGGCGAGGATTATTTTATACATCCCTGCGCGGTGGTGGAGATTTTATCCAATTTCGGATTTGACAGCTCTACGATTATAGCCGCTTTTTTGCACGACGTGCTCGAAGATACGGAGGTCACTCCCGAGCTGATGAGGGAGCAGTTCGGCGACGAGATACTGGAGCTGGTCGAGGGCGTTACAAAGCTCGATAAACTGCAATTCGTCAACAGAGAAGAGGCGCAGGCGGAGAATTTCAGAAAGATTTTCGTCGCAATGGCGAAGGATTTGCGCGTGGTAATCATCAAACTTGCCGACCGTCTGCACAATATGCGCTCTTTGCAATATCTATCTCCCGACAGACAACAGCGAATCGCGCGCGAAACGCTTGAAATATACGCTCCGCTTGCGGGCAGACTGGGTATTTCGTTTTTCAAGTGCGAGCTTGAAGATTTGTCGATGAAATACCTTTACAGGGATGAGTATAAGTATATCAGCGAGTCCGTCAACAAGAAGCGCAGCGAAAGGCAGGGCTTTCTGGACGCAGTATGCAAGCAGATAGAGCAAAAGCTCGCCGAAATGGGCATTCACGGCGAGGTGAACGGCAGACCCAAGCATTTTTATTCCGTATATAAAAAGATGCACAACGCGCATATCGATATAGACCAGATTTACGATTTGCTTGCGGTCAGAATAATTGTCGACTCCGTTAAGGACTGCTATACAATGCTCGGCGAGATACACACTATGTGGAAGCCTATCCCTGGCAGGTTTAAGGATTATATCGCCATGCCCAAGGCGAACAACTATCAGTCCCTTCACACGACGGTCATAACTCCCTTTAACGAGACGTTTGAAATTCAAATCCGCACCTACGAGATGCATAGAATCGCCGAGTACGGCATCGCCGCGCACTGGAAGTACAAAGAGGGTACGACGGGTAACGACAGCGAGCTCGACAGCAAGGTCAGGTGGCTGCGCGAGGTTATGGACGCGCAAAAGGATATAGACGGCGCCAAGGAGTTTATGGACGCCATCAAGATAAACGTCTTTGACGACGAGGTGTTTGTGTTCACTCCCAAGGGCGACGTGCACGGACTTCCCGTCGGCTCAACGCCCGTGGATCTCGCGTATAAAATCCATTCGCAGGTCGGCAATAAGTGTATAGGCGCGAAGATAAACAAAAAAATGGTTCCGCTTTCCACAAAGCTGTCAAACGGCGATATAGTGGAGATTGTCACGTCGTCAACCTCCAAGGGACCAAGCCTCGATTGGTTGAAATTTGTAAGGACGGCTTCCGCGCGTTCGAGAATACGCACTTTCTTCAAAAAGGAGAAGCGGGCGGACAACATAGCGCGCGGCAAGGATATGTTGGAGCGCGAGGCAAAGCGCAGGGGTTACGCTCTCGGGGATATTATAACTCACGAGATGATGCAGCACTTCTTGCAACGACATTCGCTGCTTAGCGAAGAGGATCTGTATGCCGAGGTCGGCTACGGCGGACTTACCACCAATCAGGTTCTTTCGCGGATAATAGATAGCTTCAAAAAAGAAGCCGCAACCGTTCAACCCGAAGCAATTCCCGCAAAGGCGGAGCAGAAGCCGCAGCGCTCGAAGAGCGGCGTGCTTGTAAACGGCAATGCGAATTTTACCGTGCATATGGCGCAGTGCTGTTCGCCCATCCCCGGCGACCAAATAATCGGCTATATTTCCAGAGGCAGAGGCGTATCCGTGCACCGTAAGGACTGTCCCAACGTCAAGGGCATGGAGGAAGAGAGGCTTATAAACGTAAGCTGGGCGAGCGACGGAGAGGAGAGATTCAACGCTACGCTCACCATAACCTGCGAGAACAAGGTGGGAATGCTCGCCACCGTCACCTCCTATATCGCGGGCGCAAAACTGGAAATTACAGCCGCAAACGCCAGAATGGACGACAAAGAGGGCGTCGGCGAAATCACGATAAGCGTGTCTATAAGGAAAGTCGGCGACCTCGAAGATTTGGCGAAAAAACTGCGCAGTATCGACGGAATTATCGATATTCGCCGTTAAACTGCAAAACAACTATTCTAAATTACGTTAAAATATAGAAAACTACTATAAAATACGAGCAAATCGAGAAATATGCGTGTAATCAGGCTTCAAACTTCAAAATTGCACACTAACACCTACGTCGTCATAAACGGCGAAAGATCGTTTGTAATCGACCCCGGCGGGAGCGCCGAGGAGATTTTGAATACGGTGAAGAGCGCGGGCGCGATTCTCGAAGCCATATTGCTTACTCACGGACACTTCGATCATATCGGAGGAGTCGCGGAGCTTGTAGAAATAACTCATAAGGACGGAACGGAAAACACGACGGTGTTTATACACAGGGGCGATTGCGAAAAAATCCGCTCGTATAAGAATATGGGATTTGCGCTGGGCGTCAAGGTGCCGCCTTTTACTCCCGACGTGACGCTTGTCGGCGGGGAGAGAATTTCCGTTGCGGGCATTGAAATACGCGTATTGCATACCCCCGGTCACACGGACGGCGGAGTGTGCTATCTTGCGGAGGATAAGCTGTTTTCGGGCGATACGCTTTTTAAGGGAACGTACGGCAGGACGGATTTGTACGACGGCAGCTTTGCGAAAATAAAGAACTCCATAGTCAACAAGCTGTTCAGACTTGAAGGCGACTTCGAGGTCTTGCCGGGGCATGGCGACGCGTCTACTTTGAACGAAGAGAGAAGATCGAATGCGGTGCTGTTCGAGAGCGGCGAACCCGTGAAGCTCGTAGATTGAGATAGCGACGACATATAAGGATACCTAAGATGATAGATTTTTCCATTGCCAAAGACGAATACGCAAGCGACCTTATGGAGCTCGTCCGCCTTTTCGAGGGCGCGACGGACGAACATCTTTCTCTTGCCGTCGATTACGGCAAAGACGGCGAGGCGTTTAAGGTTGGCGTTTCTTCCGATAAGTTTTCCGAGTTCAGAAAGAATTTCTATTTTCCTTACGGCGAGTACGGCGAGCTTATGCGCAAGAGGGTGGAAAAGCGCTATCTCAAAATCGCGATATACCGCACGCTGTGCTTCCTTACGGGCGTAAGCCTGCCGTACGGCTGTCTTACGGGTATACGTCCCACCAAGCTGTACACCGAGGTGCAGGGCGACAGGGAGTTCTACGGCAAATCCGCGCACGACGTATTTGTGAACGACTATGACGTAAGCGAGGACAAGGTGGAGCTTATCGAGCGCATAGTTGACGTGCAAAGACCGCTTCGCAACAAGGCGGCGAAAGCGTACGACGTGTTTGTGTTCATTCCGTTCTGTCCCACAAAGTGCGCGTACTGCTCCTTTGTGAGCCTGCCTCTCGATAAACGCCGCAAGCTGGTCGAGCCGTACGTGGACTGCCTTATCCGCGAGTTGGAACAGATAAAGTCTATCGTCGCAAAAAAGAAGCTGAAAATCCGCGCCGTGTACGTAGGTGGCGGCACTCCCACGTCCATAGGGTGCGAACAGCTTGGCAGAGTGCTGGAACACTGCCGTTTCGGCGCAAAGGAATTTACAGTCGAGGCGGGCAGACCCGATACTATAGATAAGGAGATGATAGATATGCTCCTCTCGCACGGAGTTACGCGCATATCCGTCAATCCTCAGACCTTCAACGCCAAAACCCTCGAAATAATAGGAAGAAAGCACGGCGTAGGGGATATCATCAACGCCTACGCGCTCGCAAAGGGCAAGATGGACGTGAATATGGATCTGATTGCTATGCTGCCGAACGAGAGCTTCGAGGATTTCAGATACAGCCTCGACACCGCCGTCGCGCTCTCTCCCGAAAACATAACCGTACATACGCTGTATATGAAAAAAGGTTCCGCTCTCAAGCTCGACGGCTACGACAACACCGACTGCGAAACCGCTTCCAAAATGGTGGATTACGCGTATAAAAAGCTGACCGCGGCGGGCTACGCGCCGTACTATATGTACAGGCAGAAGTACACGAGCGGCAATCTCGAAAACGTGGGCTACGCAAAGCAGGGGAAGGAGTGTCTGTATAACATAGACATTATGGAGGAGGACACCTCTATAATCGCCTGCGGCGCGAACGGAATCTCCAAAAAGCTGGACAGGAAACGTAATCTTATTACGCGCTGCGCGAACTATAAGGAGCCGTTAGAATACGTAAAAAGCATTGATTTGATGTTGCAAAGACAGGCGGAGTTTTGGAACTAAACCTCGCTATTAGGCGCAGATAGACTTGCTCATAAAAATCGTACGATTGTCGGGAAATTCCGCGGTGGACGTAAGCGCAGGAGCAAAAGGCGCGGCAACGAGTAAATAGCGCATACTTAAATTTGGTAATTTTTGTATTAAATCGTTTTACTTTATATTTTTATTGTGATAATATAAATATCGTACTTTCGACGAGGTTCGGTCAGTCTCCAAGTCCCTACTTGGTCGGAAGCGAATTTTATATCCAGCGAAGGAGGGTAAATCAATGGATAAGGAAACAAAGCAACAAATCATCGCAACCTATGCCCGCAGCGAGGGCGACACGGGTTCTCCGGAGGTGCAAATCGCGCTGCTCACAAAGCGTATCGCGGAGCTTACGGAGCACCTCAAAGTGCACCACAAGGATCATCACAGCCGCAGAGGTCTGCTTATGATGGTCGGACACAGAAGGAGCCTGCTCAACTACCTGAAGGATATGGATATCGAGAGATACCGCGCAATAGTCAGTTCGCTCGGTTTGAGAAAATAAAAAAACAAAGAGTGCGGATTTTTCCGCACTTTTTTGCGAATTACAGCCTGATAAGGTGGAGCGCGACGAGTCGCCTTTAAGGCACAAACAGCGCTCTACGGCTGTCGCACTAGAAATCAACTGCTTCGGCAGTGAAATTATATCAATCGGGAATGACGGAATTCCCAGAATAGGAGTAAATTATGGAAAGAAAAACTTTCAAAACAACAATCGGCGGCAAAGAGCTTGTCGTTGAAACAGGCGCATACTGCGGTCAGGCTAACGGCTCGTGCATAGTGCGCTGCGGCGATACTGTGGTTATGGTCAATGCCACAATGTCCAAGACACCCCGCGACGGGATGGATTTCTTCCCCCTCAGCGTGGACTATGAAGAAAAAATGTATGCAATCGGCAAAATCCCCGGCGGTTTCAAGAAGAGAGAGGGAAGAGCGAGCGACAAAGCTATCCTCACCTCCCGTCTTATCGACCGTCCTATCCGTCCTCTGTTCCCCAAGGGAATTTACAACGACGTGACGGTCATAGCGACTGTGCTTTCGGTGGATACCAACACGCCTCCCGAGGTGTTCGGAATGATAGGCTCGTCCATCGCGCTTTCTATTTCGGATATTCCGTGGGCGGGACCGACGGGTTCGGTCGTCGTCGGAATGGTGGACGGCGAGTACGTCATCAACCCCGACACCGAGCAGCGCGCGAAGTCCAGACTTACGCTCAATCTCAGCGGCACAAAGGACGCTATCATGATGGTCGAGGCTGGCGCTAATGAGATTACGGAGCAGGAAATGCTCGGCGCAATCCTCTTCGGTCACGAGGAAATCAAGAAGATAGTCGCGTTTATCGAGGAAATCCAGAAAGAGGTCGGCAAGCCCAAGCTGGATATCGAGCTCGAACACGTTCCCGAAGATATCGACGCGGCGGTGCGCGCGTATGCGGATAAGAAGATGGACTACGTTCTCGAAGCGTTCGACCGCTACGAGCGCGAGGCGAGAGAGGACGCGCTCAACGAGGACGTGCTCGCTCACTTTGTAGACGAGTTCAACGACGTGCCCAAAAAGGTGAAATTCATCCTCGACAGCCTCTATTATCTCAAAAAAGAGAAGGTTCGCGCCAAGATACTCAACGACGGCGTACGTCCCGACGGCAGAAGCCTGACGGAAATCCGTCCGATATGGTGCGAGGTGGGAATGCTCCCCCGCGTACACGGCAGCGCAATCTTCACGAGAGGTCAGACGCAGGCTATGACGACCTGTACGCTAGGCACTATCTCCGAGGCGCAGAGGCTGGAAGGTCTTGACGACGACTACTACAAGAGATATATGCATCAGTACAATATGCCCGGTTATTCCACGGGCGAGGCGAAGTCCTTGAAGAGCCCCGGCAGACGTGAAATCGGTCACGGCGCACTCGCAGAGCGCGCGCTCGAGCCCGTGCTTCCCTCCGAAGAGGAATTCCCGTACGCTATACGTACTGTTTCCGACATCCTGAGCTCCAACGGCTCGACCTCGCAGGCTTCCGTTTGCGGCAGCACGCTCGCGCTTATGGACGCAGGCGTTCCGATTAAAGCTCCCGTGGCAGGTATCGCTATGGGTCTTATTAAGAACGAAGCTGAAAATAAGGTCGCGGTGCTTTCCGACATACAGGGACTCGAAGACTTCCTCGGCGATATGGACTTCAAGGTTGCGGGTACAACGCAGGGCATCACGGCTATTCAGATGGATATCAAAATAAAGGGTATCGACGAGAATATCCTCACCCGTGCGCTCGAACAGGCGAGACTTGGCAGGCTTGAAATACTCGGCAAGATGCTCGCGGTGCTCGACGCTCCGCGTTGCGACCTGAGCAAGTGGGCGCCTAAGATCGTATCCTTCTCCGTCGATCCCGACAAGCTCGGCGATATAATCGGAAAGGGCGGCAAGACGATAAACAAGATTATCGAGGATACGGGCGTCAAGATCGATATCAACGACGAGGGCACGGTGTTTGTAGCCTCCAACGACATGAACGCAATCAACAAAGCCCGCTCCATCATCGAGACTATCGTGCGCGACGTGGAAATCGGCGACGTGTACGAGGGCATAGTCACCAAGATTATGGAAAACGACAAGGGTCAGTTCGGCGCAAGCGTCAATTTCGCCCCCGGCAAGGATGGAATGATACACATTTCCAAGCTCTCCACCGAGCGCGTCGAGCGCGTCACCGATGTTGTGAACGTAGGCGATATCGTCATCGTCAAGGTTATCAAGATTGATGAGAAGCATCGTGTTGATCTTCGCCTGAAAGAAGTCGTTCAACGCAAGTAAAACCGCGCTATTTGGCGCATTGCATTGTCAACGCCCATATTCCTCGCC
>CANDBF010000035.1 GCA_947382865.1 uncultured Clostridia bacterium | reverse complement strand
TCGATCTCGTTATGGAAATGGCAGTCGAGTTCCCGACCTATCAGCGTAAGGATATGTCCGCGTACCAGACGGGACTTCTCAATCCGAACACAGTGCCTTCAAAGGACGAGTGTTCTCCGTACAGCGGATTGCTCTCCCGCATTTGGGATATCAATTATCAATAAGAACAGCGTTAAGGAATTAACGACGCAAAACAAAATATCGGGTTTCGTCTGCCGCGCCGACGCGCGGCGGACGAAACCGAAAATCGGCCGACGGTCAGCGGATATAGCTGTTTAAGCCGTAAAATCCGAGAGGGGGAATTGTGCGTTCCGTGCGTAAGTCGCTCGGACGGCACCGCCTTTTCGGCTATATAAGGAAAAGTCGCGTATGTCCCGCACGGATATGCGTTGTATGCAAAAGCGCGGAGGCAGTACGTCGCCGTCGCAAAAAGGCAGGACAAAATATGGATACAATCAAATACATCGTCAAACGTATTTTACTTGCGCTTATAATACTGCTGGGAGTTTCGGTCATCATTTACGGTCTTGCCCGAATGATGCCGACCGACTTTGTCGACAACCAGTATTCGAGCGCGGTATCAAACGGGACAATGACGCAGGCGGACGTCGACCGTATCAAGGAGCTTTACGGTCTGAATATGCCCGACGCCTATCTTACGTTACAGGTGAACGGCATAGAAGGGTACGAGGGACAGACGTTCAGAATTAACGCCAAGCAGGATACGTTCGAGTCGGAGGTGAAGTACGGAGCCAAGACGTATATGTCGTGGTATACCGACGGCTCCAAGGCTACCTATTACGGAAGCAACGGCGCCGCGATTATTCTGAAATACAGACCCGACGAAGAGACGGGATATAATTTTGCTATCGGCACAATTTACTCGTCGGGAGTCGAACTGCCCGAGGATGTGGATGACGAGAACGCAGTTATTATGCTCGACGAGCAGTTCATTCCCGAATACGAGGGAGTTTTCAGGCTGGATGAAACGGAAGATTTGAAAATAGACGAAATCAGACATATTCTGCTGGACTTTCGCAAATCGGGAAGCGAGCACAAAAACGACGCTTTGAAGCATACGAGCTTACATATGGATTACCGCCTCGCAACCGGCGGCGAAAAAGCGGGCGCGGTTTTGAAGGGCTATTTCAGCTGGCTCGGCAATATGTTCAAGGGAGACCTTGGAATTTCTTTCAAATATAAAAGACCCGTCGCGGACGTTATCGTCCAAAACATGGGCATTTCGTTTGCGATAGCGTTTATCGCGACAATACTGCAATTCCTCATCGCTATTCCGCTCGGAATAAAGGCCGCGGTCAATCAGTACGGCGTCGTCGACTACACGGTTACGGTCTTCGCGATGATCGGCATAAGTTTGCCTACGTTCTTCCTTGCCGCCATCGTAATTAGAGTGTTTTCGGTGGGGCTCGGGTGGTTCGAGGTCGGAGGCATAGCCTCGGCGTCGATGCCTACGGACGCGAGCTGGATTATGCGACTGGGCGACAATCTGTGGCATATGATTTTGCCTATGTTCGTGCTCGTCGTGCTGTCCATCGGTTCGCTTATGCGCTACACCAGAACGAATACGCTCGAAGCTCTGAGCGCGGATTACGTGCGTACGGCGCGCGCCAAGGGTCTCAGCGAAAAAACGGTTATTTACAAGCATGCGTTCAGAAATACGATGATCCCGCTCGTTACGCTTATGGCGGGAATACTGCCGAGTCTGTTCGGCGGAGCGATGATTACCGAAACCGTTTTCAGTATCCCCGGTATCGGTAAACTGGCTTACGACGCGCTTATCGTCGCGGACGTGCCGTTTATCATGGGATACAATATGTTTATGGCAATATTGACGGTTATAGGAACGCTGTTCAGCGATTTGATGTACGCCGTGGTCGACCCGCGCGTCAAGATAGGCAGATAGGAGGTGAGATTGTGAAAAAGGATAAAACCGTAAAAGAACCTATTGTCTCCCGGAACCTGTCGGAAACTACCGTGGTCAACGTCGGCGACGAAATCGAGGAAACCGCCGTACAGATGCAGGAAACCGCAGAGGAAACCTTTGCGGCGGAAAAATTCGAAGACATAGAAAATACCGAAAATATACAGACTAATTCAGACGATATACCGAGTACGGTCGCGGAAGAGGAAGTCGGACTTTCGGATGACGTTATCAATATTCCGACGGAGGAAAATGCCGATTTCGATGCGTCTGCGCAGAGCTCTGACAACGGCGTAAGCGAGCAATCGTCCGACGATAACGAAGAAAGTATCGAAGAGATTACGGGACGTACGCTCAGCCCCGGAAGAATCGTGCTTAAAAGGTTCTTCCGCTCCAAACTTTCGATGACGGGACTTGTCATTCTGATTGCGCTGTTCATATTCTCGTTTATCGGACCGCTGTTCAACGTGCTCCCTTTCATTTGGGGAGAAAAAGAACCGGATTATACCAGCAGCGTCAAAGAAGATACTATGATAAAGGTTGAGATTTCGCCGAGCAATAACAGCGAATATGCCGTTTACGACAGCGAAGAGGGCGCGAGCAACGTCGTGTACATCGTCATTTCCTCCAACCCGAGCAACAATCTTAAACCTTCTTCTACGCACTGGTTCGGGACGGACGACAAGGGTTACGACGTGTTCTCGCGTCTGATGTTCGGAGGCAGAATTTCGCTTACGATAGGATTTGTGGTCGTTCTGCTCGAAACGCTGATAGGCGTTATACTGGGCGGCATCGCGGGTTACTTCGGCAAGTGGGTGGACCAGATTATCATGCGTATAGTCGACATATTCAACTGCGTGCCTACGCTGCCGATGCTTATGATTGTGGGCGTCGCGCTGGAATCGCTGGATATTTACGGTCCCAGCAGACTCTACATAATGATGGCGATGATGACCCTGTTCGGCTGGGCGGGCACCGCAAGACTTGTGCGCGGACAGATTCTGTCCCTGCGCGAACAGGACTTTATGCTCAGCGCCGAAGCGAGCGGTCTTACGATAAGACGTAAGATATTCAAGCATCTTATCCCCAACGTGTTGCCGCAGCTGATAGTTTCTATGACGCTGGGTCTTGGCAGCGTAATCCTTATGGAAGCGACTCTGGGATATCTCGGAATAGGCTTGCCGACCGAATACGCGACATGGGGCAATATGATTAACGCCGCCGCGAACAACACTGCGCTGAGGCTATACCCGAATCTTTGGATTCCGCCGGGAATCTGTATTGTGCTCGCCGTTCTCGCATTCAATTTCGTAGGCGACGGCTTGCGCGACGCATTCGACCCGAAGGCAAGGAGATAAGCCATGAATCAGGAAGAAAAAAAGCAGAAGAATAAACATTATATATCGGCCAAGGAATCGCGCGAGATCGTCAAAAACAACAACAGGACCATTCGCGAGTTGCAGCACAAGCGCAAGTCGTATAAGCGCGAGGATTACGTCACCGAGATGCGCGACCCCAACAATATCGTCGAGTTTGACGATTTGCACACCTATTTCTTCACGGATAACGGCGTGGTCAAGGCGGTCAACGGAGTTTCTTTCGATATTCCGCAGGGCTCGACGGTCGGCGTTGTCGGCGAGTCGGGCTGCGGCAAATCGGTCACGAGCCTGTCCCTTATGCAGCTGGTGCAGGGACCTATGGGACAGATCGTAAGCGGAAGCATACGTTTCCGCTCTACCGTGCGCGAGTCCTGCGTCGAGCCGCTTATGAAGCAGCAGACGGACGAGTTCGGTAATACCGTCACCGATGAGAACGGCAATCCCGTTATGGTTCAGGTGGTCGATAAAAACGGTGAGCCCGTATATAAAAAGCAGAGTAAGGAGCCCGTTATGGTGCAGGAGAGGGTTTGCGTGCCCGTTTTCGACGAGAACGGCGACCCCGTCATGGTGCAGGCTCTGGATAAGAAAGGCAATCCGAAATATAAAAAACGCAGGATAGTCAAAAACCAAGACGACGTGAACGAAGCTGCCCAAACCCCTGCGGAAGAGCTTGTAGATAGCGTTTCGGAGACGGCAGAAAACGCGGCGGTCGAAACGGAAATTCCAAATACCAACGATGAAGTCTCCGAGACAGACGGCGCACAAGCGGAGACTGCTTCCGAGTCGTCGGATGGCGCGGATAGCTTAGAGGAGCCCGCGCAAAAGAAGACTATCGGAGATTTGGTCTCTTCGGTTCTCGAAAAGATCACCGCAAAGCTGCCAAAATACGAGCAGATTCCCGTTATGGTTCAGAAGCTCGTGGAAAAGCCGATTTTCGACGAGTCGGGCAACCCCGTTATGGTGCAGGCGGTCAACAGGCACGGCAAGCCCAAATTCAGAAGGAAATACAACGAGCACGAGGAAGTCGTCGATATCGCGAAAATGCCCGTTTCGGAAATGTCGTCGATAAGAGGCAGGGAAATCGCAATGATATTCCAAGAGCCTATGACGAGTCTGAACCCCGTGTTTACGATAGGTTATCAGCTGGATGAAGTCACTCTTCTGCACGTAGGAGGCGCGGATAAGGACGACGCCAAGCGAAGAAGCATCGATATGCTCAAACTCGTAGGAATCGCGATGCCCGAGCACGTATACAACTCCTATCCGCACCAGCTGTCGGGAGGAATGAGACAGCGCGTTATGATAGCTATGGCGCTTTGCTGCAATCCCAAGCTCATAATCGCGGACGAACCCACAACCGCTCTCGACGTTACGATACAGGCGCAGATACTGGATTTGCTGCGCGAGGTCAAAGACAAGATAAGCGGAAGCATTATGCTCATCACCCACGACCTCGGAGTTATAGCGGAAATGGTGGATTACGTCGTGGTTATGTACGCGGGCAGAGTTGTCGAAAAGGGAACGGTGAGAGAGATATTCAAAAATCCGCTTCATCCGTACACTATCGGATTGCAGAAGAGCAAGCCCGTCGTCGGCAAGAACGTGGACAGACTGTACAGCATACCGGGCAACGTTCCAAATCCTATCGACATGCCATCCACGTGTTATTTCAGAGACAGATGCGATATGCGTTGCGAGGCGTGCAGGGGCGATTATCCCGAAATGGTACAGGTGTCGCCGACGCATTTCGTGGCTTGCCACAGATACAAAGATTTGCAAAAGGAGCGTGAAGAATGAGTATACGCACCAATAAAACAGACGAAGCCGTAAAAAACGTGACCGAAGCGGTTGCGGAGAATAAAAGCGTTACGAACGTCCTGTCGGAGGAAGCCGTAGGCGAAAATACGGCCGGCGTAGCGACCGCGACGGAAAACGCGCCTGAAAACGGGCAGCTCGGCGACTGCGAGGGAGACTGCTCGGCGTGCGCCGCGAACTGCGAATCCAAGTCGAAAAAGGATATTCCCAGTATAGATTACGAGGAGCCGTACCTGCTCAGAGTAAAAAATCTGAAAGAATACTTCCCGATAAAGACCTATTTCAATAAGAAGAAAAACGTGTATCTGAAAGCGGTTGACGGAGTGTCGTTCAACCTCAAACAGGGCAAGACGATAGGCATAGTCGGCGAATCGGGCTGCGGCAAGACGACGCTGGGAAGAACTATACTGAGGCTGTACGAGCCTACCGCGGGCGAAATCATTTTCGACGGACACCATATCGAAAAGATAAAGGGCGAGGCTCTTAGAAAAATGCGTCCGCATTTCCAGATGATTTTTCAGGACCCGTACTCCTCGCTGTCACCGAGACTTACCGTCGGCGAGATTGTCGGCGAAGCCGTAAAGACGCATAATATCGTTCCGAAATCCGATTATAAGGAATATATAGTCGATATTATGCAGAAATGCGGATTGCAGCCCCATTATTTTGAAAGGTATCCTCACGAGTTTTCGGGCGGACAGCGTCAGCGTATATGTATCGCAAAGGCGCTCGCGTTAAAGCCCAAGCTGGTCATCTGCGACGAACCCGTTTCTGCGCTCGACGTGTCCATACAGGCGCAGGTCATAAACCTGTTTAAGGATTTGCAGGAGGCGGAAAACCTCGCGTACATATTTATATCGCACGACCTGTCGGTTGTCGAGCATATCTCGGACGAGGTTGGCGTCATGTATCTGGGCAATATGGTGGAATTCGGCACGAAGGACGATTTGTTCTCCAACCCGATGCACCCCTACACCGAGGCGTTGTTCTCGGCGGTGCCGATACCCGACCCCGATACGAAGATAAAGAGAATAATTTTGCAGGGAGACATTCCGTCGCCCGCGCATCCGCCAAAGGGCTGTAAATTCCATACCAGATGCAGCAGATGTATGGATATATGCGGCGAGGTGGAGCCTAAATTCAAAGATTACGGCAATGGACATTTCGTCGCTTGTCACCTGTATCCGCAGGATTGAGCGGGACGCGCGTCCTGCAAAGGAGTAGAAAATGAAAAGCACCGATAAGCGGGGGAAAATATTTATAGCGGCATTGGCGCTTATGCTGTGCTTGATAGCGGTATTTACGCTGGTCGCTTGCAATCCGGACAGCGATCCCGTCGTCGTTTATATCTTCGGCGACTACGAAGGCGCAGAGCCTTCCGTCACGCGTCCGATAATTAACGGAACCATAGTCGAGCCCGAAACGCCCGTACGCGATGGCTACGAGTTTTTGTATTGGGCGGTGCTCGGTCAAGAGAACGTGCCCTTCGATTTCTCGGGCAAGCACGACAGCGTAACGCTCGTCGCGGTCTGGAAGCCGCTTGAAGCGGGATTTGTCGAGCTGCACTGGCAGTCCAAGGAGGAATGCGGCGCGGAATTTGTATTCTCGGGCGCGCGTCCGAACAGGGTCGAGAGGGGAACGACCGTGATTTTCGAGGTGAAAGCGTCTCCGTTTTATACGGGAACGCCCGTCGTCTATGCGGGCGCCACAGCTCTTGAAAAGGGTGCGGACGGCAAGTATTCGTTTGTAGCGGACGCTGAGTTTACGGTGAGCGTATCCGGTCTTACGCCGGATAAAACGCCTATGGAGGGCTACGGAACGGAGGCAAGACCTTATATCGTGACCCGTCCCGTTCACGTTCAGGATATTGCCAAAAAAGTGAACGACAGGTCTGATACGGAGTACAACGAAGCGTACTTCGAGCTCGGAGCCGATATCGATTTCGACGGCGAAACGCTTATGCCTATCGGCAACGACCTGCTGTATGCGACGATGTTTTCGGGCAGCTTCGACGGAAAGGGACATACCTTGCGCAATTTCGAGCTGGAAAGCGGACAGACCGCTTCGGCGCTTTTCGGATACACTTATCTTGCAACTATAAAAAATCTTAACGTTGTCGCCGATTTGGACATCATTTCGCCTGAGGAGGGTCTGTTTGCGGCGGGTATAGCGGCATACAGCTTTGCCTCGGACATTATCGGCTGCTCCTTCGAGGGCTCTATAAACGTTTCCTGCGATACGAATACGAACCAGACCTCCGTTTACGCGGCGGGAATCGTCGGCTTTATGCAGGGCGAGGTCGGAGACACCTTGGAGGAATCCGCGACGGCGACGGCGTCATACTCTTCCGTGAAAGCGAGCATAAGCTCTTACGGGATTTACGACGCGACGGCTATCGGCGGCATAGTAGGCGGAATGACGGGCAACGGCATACTCGCCACTGTCAACGTTTACAACTGCTTCGCGGACGTGGAGCTTGACGGTATTTCGATGAGAGCGGGAGCTATTGCGGGTTGGATGAGAAATTTGGCTTCCGTAGACAACTGCTATACGCAGGGAATTATTTCAACAACCAGCAAAAAGTCGCAGGGCTCGCAGAGAGGCGGAATAATAGGCGAGGCTAACAACGAGAACTCCGTGACGTACTGTCTGTCAAGAGTAAGCGGCGTGAGCGGAAGCAGCTCTGACATAGGCTACGGCATCGTAGGTCTTATCAACGAGAAAGCCTACAACAATATAGACGACAGAGAAACGGTGCTTGTCGGCAACGCGTATTCGCAAAGCGACAGCGTGACGAAGGGACAAAGCACGTATTCCCTTGACGATTTCAACGACGTATTGGCGCTTATGGATTGGAGCTCGGCGGAGTGGAAATCGGCAGACGGCAACGTTCTCCCCGACGCGACTGGAAGCGAGAGAGTTCCGCTCAAAGCGACGTTTGTCTTCAAAGAGACCTACAACGAGCATAACAGCGTGACTCTGACGGAATTGGCGGACAACGAAACCGTTTACGGATATATGCCGATATCCTACGTGTTCAACGGAGACGGTCTGAACACGCTTACCGCGGACAACGGCAGGATTTCGTACGGCTACTTCCTTGACGAGGCGTGCACGGTGCGCATATCTCCCGCATACCTGCTCAACGGACACGACGTCACGATTTATGTCGGTTTTGCCGATTACGGCGCGGCAGCGGGCGAGTATTTTATAAGAATAGGCGACCACGACGTTAAGTTGGCTTTCGATAATAACGGAATGATGACGATGTACACGGGCGGAATACGCGCCAATTATATGTACGTGTACAACGGCTCTTATATCGTAGCCCACGACGCATATTTCGCTTATCTGGGATTCCAAATCAATCAAGGCGCGGACGCGCACAGGGATTTCCGCATGGATAAGAACGCAAACGGCACGCTTACGATTTACGATACGGTGTTCTTCGGCGAAGGATGCGAGACCGACGCTATAATCGCTACCGAATACAACGCTGTCATAGGCAAGTGGTATACCATGGGTCAGACCTTGGTGTATACTTTCTACGCAGACGGTTCGGGCGTTCTTTCCAATAATAACGCGTTTACGTACACGGTAAACGGCAACAGCATCACGATTACGCAGGGAAGCACCCGCATTTCCGGAATGCTGTCCGACGACGGACGCAGAATATCGCTTTCGGGCGGGTCTACGCTTTCCATCGACAAATACGACGAATACAGCGGCACTTGGGAGAGCGATTTCAACAATCAGCTTGTGATAAGTTTCGACGGAGTGAATACCGCAAAGATAGGAAACAGGACTTACACGTATTCCATAGACGACGACGGAGTGCTTATATCGCAGGAGCTCAGAGCTTATTTCAACGACGAAAAAATGCTCGTACTCGAACTTGACGGCGTGACGACCGTGCTCGGCCGCGAAGGCAGCTTTATAGGAGAATGGAAAGATTCTATGCTTGATTACACTATGACGCTGCTCGGCATAGATAAGGACGGATACGGCGTAGGCTATGACAGCAACGGCTTTACCTTTACGTATAGCTACAATTCTTCCATAGAAAGCGTTCCGATAAACATGTACGTGAGAGAGACTTATTTCGGATACGGAACTCTGTCGGTCGCAAAGAAGCCTACTCAGGAGGAGCTGGACAAGGGCAAACCCGATTTGAGCGGAATGGAGTTCCTTGCAATGGCGGTTTACACTCCGAGCTCGGGTATGATAACCGACGATTACAATCTGACCTACAAGGATATTTTCTTCGGCAAGTGGAATTCTCCTCTGGGTCTTGCTCTCGACTTCAACGGAGACGGAGCCTATCATTTCAGAGTTCCGCTTGTAAACGGCGATGTCTGGGCTACCGAGGGCAAGGTGACGGTCACGGAGAACGGCGAGGAGACGGTTGTGGATTACAGCTACGACAGAAAGACGGCGACCGCAACTTTCACTTATAATAAAAAGGTATATACTGTCACTAAAAACGGCGAGGATATACGCGCGAACGTAAGCGACGGAAACGTACTCGATTTCAGAACGCCGGACATAATGAGCGCGAACGACTGGCACGTCGGCGATATAAAGAAAATCGCCTTCAACGGTCAGGGCAACGTTGACAACGGAAAGGTCGTTATGACGTTTGCGGACGGCACAAAGGAGACTTATTCGTACGCGTTTACAAATGAGGATACGACCGTTGAGATACTGAACGCTTCTTCCGAGGTCGTATATACGCTCGATGTCGAGAGCTTGGAACTTTCCAAAGCGGACGGCACGGCGGTGGGCGTACTCGGCATATACAGCGATATTGTCGGCAAGGTATATACGGTTTACGGCACGGGAGCTACGCTCGACCTCACGGGGCTTCTCGATAAGGACGGCGCCGGCGCCGCTACGCTCAACGATATAAGCCTTAATTTGAGATATATTGACGGAATGCTGATGATGTTCGATTCGTCGGGAACTTTTGTCAGATATTTGGTATATCACGACGAAAATACGATTTTGGTTGCGGATACAAGCGGCAAGCTCAATACGATTGCGTTCATACGCGACGAAGTTATGGGCACGTATTATAACTCCGACGCAAGCACGATGCTTGTTTTCGACGGAGCGGCATTCAACGGATATATGGACGCCGAAGCGGTTTTGTGCGAGGTGGACGGCGAGGGATTTGTACTCGCCGAGACGGAGTACGTCTACGTTTATCTTGACGGCGAGTACGTGCTTGGCGAGATGCAAAAGGCGGCGGATTCGGACGAGATTGTCTTCAAGCCTATCTATAAAGTAAGTTTCACCGCCGTTGCGGACGCGACAAAGTTTACGTCCGAGGACGGGTTAAAGAGCATATGGCTGGTTCCCGTCGAGGAATAATTTACAGCATATTTCACTTAAACGCGCTTTGAGCTTTTAGGCGGGTTTATGACAAGCAGGAGATTTGTTATGAAAAAAGAAAATTTATCTTCGGTCGCAGGCAATGAGCGCCGCGGCGGCAGAGCCAAGAGCCTCGTTATTGCCGTTGCCTTGATCGTTATGCTTTCTCTGATACTGGGAATAACGCTGACCGCGTGCAACGACACAGTAAAATGGACGGTTTCGTACACGGGCGAGGGTGTGACGACTCCCTCCGAAATCGTGATAAACGGCGGCACCGCCATGAAGCCCGCCAGCCCCACACGAGACGGTTATATGTTTACGGGTTGGCTGCTGAACGGAGTACCGTTTGATTTTTCTACGCCGATTACGGGCGATATCACGCTCACCGCCGGCTGGGAGGTTCTGTTGCCTTCCGCTATGACGGGAACGGGCATTAAGCAAGACCCATACGTGCTTTGGACGGCGAACGACCTTATCAATTTCTCGTCAAGGGTAAACGCCGCGGAGGTAGAGGGCAACCGCAATTTCTATAACGCTTATTTTAAGCTGGGAACGGATATCGATATGAGCGGAATACGTTACACTCCGGCAGGCAGAATATCCTCCTATGATAAGACCGTAATCGATCCCGAGACGGGCGAAGAAAGCGTGCAAACCGTAAATATTTTCGGATTTGAAGGCGTCTTTGACGGAAACGGACATAAGATATCCAATCTTTCGATAAATCAGAATCTCCGTCAGGGAACCTACTACGTAGGCTTCTTCGGCATAACCAATGAAGCGATTGTTTCCGACGTGACCTTTGAAAACATAAATTACGTCGTAGAATCCGGCGCGGATACGGACTCGATAGGCGCGAACGTAGGCGGCGTGGCGGGAGTCGCGTCCGATACCGTGCTGATGGGCGTGCACGTCACAGGTAAAATAGAAGCAAGGCTTTGCGCGACAAATTCCGGACATATAGGCGGACTTGCGGGCAGTTGGGAGATTGGCGGCGGAAAATATGCGTTTGCGGAAAACTGCTTTGCAAACGTCGAAATAACCCCCGGAAAATTCAGTGACGACGACGCCGCGGCGACTCCCGACAATGCTATATTCGGAGGCCTTTTCGCGCGCGTTTACAATATGAGCTCGGCGGCTGCGATAATAAACAGCGCTTCGGCGGGCAAGACCGTAGGCGGAAACATATCGGGAGGATTGGTCGGCTACGCCGCGGCTCCCGCGTTTTCAATAGTCAACTGCGTAAGCTCTATGACGGTGCAGGTCGGCTCTAAAACCGACAACACCTATGCGGGCGGCTTGCTTGGGTTTACTCGCTCAGACGTGCTGATTATGGATAGCCTGTATATCGGAACGGTCGTCGGGACAAAGCCCTCCGCTGCCGAGAAGGACGGTTATGCCGGCGCGATTGTGGGATATTGCGAAGAGGACACCTATGATATAGAATACGAAGCGGGTATCGCGGTTGTAAACACCTATTATAAGGCGAACGTTTCTACCTGCGACGTCAAAACCCAAAAGGGCATAAGCCTGCCCTCCAACGCAAATCCCGATATCACTTGGGCAAAAACCCAGCTCGGATGGGACGAGGCAATCTGGACGGGAACGGACAGCGTAAGATTTATTCCGACATCCGCCTACGCGGCGCAGATACACGAATCCTTTACGCTCACGCTCGACGGCGGGTCGTTTGTCGAAATGAGAGAAAGTCAATCCGGCGGAAAGGGAAGCTATAGCTATGTCGGACTACTTGATAGACTTCCCGCCAGAAGCGATTATCATACGTTCTGGGACTGGGAGCTAGAAGACGGCGTAAGATACCGTTATTATATGCCTATCGTCAAGGATATAGAGCTTACCGCGAAGTGGTTCAGTACCGAATCCGTTGCGGGCTTGTATACGGGAACGGCAACGTTGAACGAATCCATCGACGCAGGTATATTGGAGCTTATGAGGGACGGCACTTTGCAGTGGGTGCAGTCGGGTACGCTTAACGGAACATACTCCACGGACGGAAACCATCTTATCATGCATATGTTCTCGGGGTCGTTGGGCGATATCGCTTGCACTATCGACGGAGAGGATTTGACCTTTAAGGTCAGTGCAGGAATGACCGGCGACGTAACGTATGAAATGAAAAAGTCCGATTTGAGGTATTTCGGAGAATACTACTCGGAAGACGGCGATATGCTCGGATTTACGGGTGAAAGCGGACTTGTGCTGAACAGCTTCAAAATCAATGCCGAGAGCGTTAAGGGGACGTTTACGCTTGACCCCGACAATGACGAGTCGTTCAGCGTAAGCGGCGGAGCTTTGACGTCTTACTTCTCGTCTATGACGGTTGAGTACGTCAACGCGTGGACTATACGCGTGAACTTCGTAGGCAAGAATTCCTATCCGTCTATAAACACTACGTTCAGCAAGCTCGGCGATCCCGACTATACGGGAAAGAAATTCGTGGGAAGGTGGACTGTTTCGTATGCGTCCAATTATGAGCCTTTCCGCTGCGATAAATATATCCTTACGCTGAATGCGGACGGAAGTGCGTCGGTGACGAGTCCGTTCAGCGAAACGGAAGGAAGATATTATGCGTTCGGCGACAAAATCAGACTGGATTACGACGGATATATCAGCATGCTGACATATTACGGAGAGCAGGACGTTCTGTTTGGAATTTACAATCGCGGCACCTCGTCAAAGCGCGATATGGTTTGCATACGCATCGAGGGAGATACGGACATAAAGGATTTGGATTTCAGCTGCTATATCATCGACCCGAACACTTACGACTCCATCCATACGTCAAACTATCCTTACGTTAAGACCGCGGTTTACAAGTACGGCGAAAAGGCGTTTTACGTTGAAAACGGCGAATTTAAGCCCGACGCGGTTATTACGGGCAGCTTTGAAGATAACGGCACCGTTGTAATAAACGGTCAAAAGTATATTGTCGTCAAAAAAACAGACGGCAACGTCGAGGGTCGGTCTCTTGTCAGAATGGGAGATGAAAACGGAATGTACAGCTATAAGGGCGGTTCACTCTCCTTAAACGGCATAGGCTACGGCTTACTGAACGGGGAGCCTGTAAGGTATTGGGTTTACGATACGCGCGTCGTAGTGCTCGCCGACAACGATGAAGTTTTCGCTTTCGACTATACGGCGGCTAAGGCAGCGGGCAATGCCGTCACCGCTCTCGAACACGACGGCTATCAGGGCGTATGGTATTCGGACAAAGAGGCGACCGCAAGCTCCAAGGCAGAGAAAAAGTATTATAAACTTGTACTTGACGGCTTCGGACACACCGCTACGTTCTATATCAAGGAAGGCGTCGGTTACAGCTTCAACTGGGGCGGCGGCTGGGGAACCTACGATATCAATCCCAGCGGCGTCAAGACGACGTTCAATTCCTCGCAGATAGCGGACTTCTCGTTCTATTACGATATGAAGCTCGCGTATTCCAGAAGTTTTGTGGCAGAAAAGAAGCCCAGAGCCTTCTATAAGGACGGATATACGGGCGCGCTGGTGCCTCCCGCACTTCCCGAGGCGGCGGTCGGCAGTTATACGGGAGAGGAGTCGGACGGCACGCAGGTGGTGTTCAATCTGCGCGCGGATTTGACGGGCTCATACAAGGGCGTGGCGTATATAGCCGTTTTTGACGGCGAAAGCACCGTGAGATTTACGATAGGCAACGTGCAGTACGCGTTCAACATTACCACTAGGACGCTTGCGTTCGGGTCGGAGAACGTGGCGCTTACGCTCGGCGGAGAGGTTACGGAGGTCATTCCCGCGGAGATTTGCGGCGAGTATCAGGGTATGGTCAACGGTTACGGCGGCGAGCGTCCGGTTACGGTGACTATTTCTACAGAGGGCGCGGTTGCTTACGATTCCATTACGTTTACGGTGAGCTACGATATCACTTCAAACGTCATATCGGGTATTGCCGGCGACAACAGTATTACAATCAGGTACAGCTCCGTTGACGGGACTATCACCGTGGACGCTTCTATCGGCGGATATACGTACAACGGCACTATGACCAAGACTGCGTAATAATCCTCTTTAACACACGAAAACGCTTTCTCGCAAGGGAAAGCGTTTTTAATTTTGCTAAATGCACAGACTATATGCGTGCGGGCGGAGCGATATACTGCCATAATGTATAATATTTGGCATAATTATAAGAGTTTTGCATTTTTAATGGTATAAAAATACATAAATAGCTGCGTAAAAGTGTATGAATATGAAATTTATGCATAAAATGCAAAAAAAGTAGTAGACAACGTGGCAGAGCGGTGTTATGATTGAACAAATATAATAGCGCCGTCGTATATTGACGGTACGCCGTATCAGAATCAATTTTAAGGAGATATTTTCATGAAAAAAAGGAACGTAATACTTTCGGTCGTGATGGTAGCGCTTGTGCTCGTTCTTGCAGTGAGCGTTTTGGTCGCGTGCAATCCCGACCCGCCTGCGACAGACCCGACGCCACCTCCCGCAACCGAAACTAAGACCGTCACCTTCAAGGACGGAGAGACCGTTGTCGGGACTCCCGTTACCGTCAATAAAGGTACGGCGCTGACCGCGGATCAAATTCCGAGCGCTCCTGATAAAGCAAATTACACATTCAACGGTTGGTATATAGGTCAGACCAAGGTCGAAGCGGGCTACGTTGTCAACGAGGATGTAACGGCTTTGGCGAATTATTCGGCTGTTCCTGTCAACCCCGTCGTCACTTTCACCGTCAACGGTTCTACCGTAAAGACAGCGGAAGTCGTTTCGGGCGAAAAGCTGGACGTGACCCAGCTGCCATCCGACCCCGAGGTGCTCGGATATGATTTCGATGGTTGGTTTAACGAAACCGTGCAGCTTGACGTTGCGGATATGCCCGTCATAACCCAAAGCGTAACCTATACCGCAAAGCTCACGAAAGTAGCCTATCTCGTCACGTTTGAAGAAGAGGGCTATGACGATATCGTTAAGGCTGTTCCGTATACAGACGCCGTAATTCCCGCGGAATTTATTCCCGCGTCTCATTCTGTCGTCGGGAAAGTATTTTCGGGCTGGTATTCCGCCTCTGGAAGCGCCGTCGTTAAAGCGGAGGTAGGCACTGCTATCGCTTCCGACGTTACCTTTACCGCAAATTTCGTGGATATTAACAGCTTTCAGGGCGGCTGGATTAATACTACCGACAAAGTTACCGTCGCCGTGGTAGGGACGAAAGTATACAGCACCGAAGGCGAATTGCAAGGAAATCTTGATTTCGAGCTTGACAATGAAACGGGCAATCTTGTATACACGACAAGCGGTGATTACGGTTATACCATAAGCGTTGTGAACGACGTAATGACTTTCTCTCATTTTTATTATGACGCTATGGAAGATGGGGACATTAGAAAAACCTATACTCTGACAAAAGGCGAGTCCGTTCCTTACAGCGGCACATATTGGAAAAATGACGATACAAAGCTCGTAATAATTGACGGCATAGTTACAAACTATTCAAGTTTTATGAAATATGCGAGAATGTATCAGGACGGCAGCGCCTACAAATTGGAGTATTTCCACAATTCGTCGGCAGAGATTCCGACTATTGCCGACGTGACGATAGACGAGAAGGGCAGCCTGATTATAACGAATGCAAACGACGCCACGCATAACGGAATGTTTGTAAAAGCCGAATCCGTGTACCGTTATGATAACTATATTTCGGGTGTAGGAACCCACGTATTGATAGATTATACCGTGGCGGAAGGTCAGCACATATACGTATATCGCAATCCCGCCGAGGTCTACGCATATACGACAGTAACAGGAACGATTGAACAGGGCAATATTGTTACTATAATGATTGACGACGCGCAAAAAGAGATAAAAATAACAGAACCGTCGTCTTACTACGGCACATTTATATTTGCAGGCGAAGAAGCGGGAACTTATACGGGCATTATAGGTGGGCAGACCGTAACGATGGTACTCGACGGCTTCGGAAGCATTACCGGCTCTATTGTCGAAGACGCAACCGACCAGACTTATATCGTAATTGAGGGCACAATTATTTGCGGCGATACGGGTATCACTGTGAATAAGGACGATATGACCTTTACGTTGGCAGAGGCTATTGACGGCGGAATAAGCGGTGAGTTTACCTATCGTTCAAATGGCAAATATGTCGCTACGTTCTATGACTTCGGAATTGTGGTTCTCAATTACAATAACGGAAGCTACGTCTATTCAGGTGAATACACTGCAAACAGCGGAAAAGTCACCGTAAGCAATGTCAACTACTATATCGACGGAACTTGGTCGGTCGAAGAGTTGGGTAAGGTGCTTGTAAACGGTGATAAGATATATGTTCAGGACGGCGCGGATATCAATTCTCACGAGGAGGACTTTGCGGGC
>CANDBF010000034.1 GCA_947382865.1 uncultured Clostridia bacterium | reverse complement strand
ATCCTATAAGCCCCAGCACCGTCTGCCACACGTAGGATATGCCCATTGACACGACTATCATACATATCGCAATCGCGAGCGTCCTAAGCCGGTTGCGCCCCGACACGCGCCTAACTCCGAAATCGTTTCCGAACGCCTGCAAGCCCTCCCGCCTGCCGACGGTGAGAAGATAGAGCGAAATAGGCATGACTCCGAATATGAGTATCTGCACGACGCAGCTGTAAAAGGCGTCGGTATCCGTCACGCCCAGCGCGGAATATATATCCAAAGAAGAAGCCACCCTGAGAAGCAGGGAGGCGACTATAATACCGAAATATATAAATCCTATCGAATTGCGCTTCGTCATATGAGCCCCGCGATAAAGCCGTACAGCCAGTATGCCGCAACCAGTCCGAGCGCCAGCCACACGCCTATCATCGGCTGCGCCTTGCCGATATACTCTACTTCGTTCTCGGATGCAAGCACGCGCGTGAGCCGCTTCCAACCTTTTTTTGTAAACAGCGAGCCGAAAAATGCGAAAAAGTCCTTGACGGGATTTGACTTCTCGGGCAGGCTGTCGACGTAAATGGTAAAGCCCTCGTACTCAATTCCGCCTTCCACGAGCTTATAGTCGTCCCTGCCGGAGAGCCTGTACATCGCGTACAGCGCGAGCACGAGTATAAACAAGCCGACAATCACGCTCGCCGCACCGACCAGCCAGTTGAAATAACCCAAATTAAGATAAATCGTTTGAACCTGCGGCAGATACGCGGTGAGAGTTATGCTTATAAAGTTGTTGAAGAAGTGAACGAGCACGCACGACCAGAGCGAGTCGGTTAAAATCATCACGATGGCAAGAACCATTCCCAGTCCGAACTGGTGTACGGTTTGAATCGGACTCGCATGCATAAGGCTGAAAAAAAGCGCGGAGAAGATTATGCCGAACCATACTCCCCTCGACGACAGCCCGTGAAAGACGTTGCCGCGCATAAGCAGCTCTTCTCCGAACGCGGGAATGACAGACATAACCAACAAGGACAGGAAATACACCCCGACGTTGCTGTACGCCGGCATTTTAGGCGCGGGACCGTGATAATGAATTATCCCTAGGAAGGAATCCCACAAATTCGCAAGCGGAAGAAATACCAGAATCGTCGCAATCGCGATGACGGGAGTGAGAAAAAGCTGTTTTACGCTGCGAGGACCGCGCATGCGCGCAAGGGATACTTCGTCTATTCTGCGCACTCTGGCGTAAATAAACACGCTCGCGATAAAGCCTATCTGAATGACGAGATATCCGACCCAGTCACGCACGCTCATTCCGTCGAAGCCCGCGTTCACGCGTGTGAATATCAAATTTGAAAACACCGCGAGCAGAGAGCCCGCGCAAATACCGAGCAGATATATTGAAGAGCCCTCGCTCGCGCCTATACTTTTTCTCATAAAATTTCCAGAACCTCGCTTCTTACTCGTTGCGACGCTACGTGCAAAACAATGTCGCTGTCGCACTTTAAGAGCGTGGCGCAGACGGTATCGTACGCCAGCTTTTCGGTGTTGTTGTTTTCGCTGATATGCCCGAGCATAATATCTCTGACCGCACTGTCCGCAGCAAGCCTTTCGGCTATGCGCGCGGTCGCGTCGTTTGAAAGGTGCCCTCTATCAGACAGAATTCTCGCTTTCAGATAGGGCGGATACTTGCCCTCTTTGAGCATAGTTTCGTCGTGATTGGCTTCGAGCAGCACGGCGCGGCTGTCTCTGATATTGCGCAGTATGCCGAGCGTAGGCACGCCTATGTCCGTAGCCACGCTGCACCTCGCCTCTCCTACTCTGAATGAGTACGCCATAGGGTACGCTGCGTCGTGCGGAATGCGGAAAGGCTCGACGTCTATATCTCCGACTGTGAAGCCGCCCTCGTAATAGTCGACGTCAACGACGTTTTTTATATCGCCGCACTTAAAATAAATTTGCTTTGCCGTAAGGGGATGGACGTACACTCTGCAATACTCGCTGAGCTTAGGCAAGCCCTTTACGTGGTCGGCGTGCTCGTGCGTTATCACCACTCCGTCAAGCGACGACGGGCTTAGACCGAAGTCTCTCAGCTCCTCTCGCAAACGTGAAAAGGAAACGCCCGCGTCTACGAGAAGCGCGGTTTTGTCCGAAAGGATGAGCGTTGCGTTGCCCTTGCTTCCGCTTGCGAGCGATACCAGTCTCAGTGACATTTTTCCCTGTTATTTTTTGCGCTCCGCGCATATATGTATCAAAAACGGACGCGGTCGCGTCCGTTTCGACCTTTCAATTCAGATTTCTCTTCCGTATCTGGACTGCTGCTCCGCCGCGTCCTCTTTGTGGTTTATGATTATAGAGAATATCACGGACAGCACAAACGCGACGGCATTTACGCACAGAACGGTGATAAACGCCGCCTGCTCGTAAAGCACGAATCTGTTTTCCACGAAATTCCACACCATAGGCACCAGAAGACATATTATCGTAATGCAGGATATAATCGCCGTGACGGGACGGGGATATCTGTTGACAATCAAACCTATAAGCGAGGTTATCACAAGCACCGCCGTAAACGCGGGCACCGCGATGTACACCAGATCCTCCGGACGGCTCAGCACGAACTGCTTGATTTCCACCCAATGCTTGATTGTGCCGATAAAGTTGAGCTCTCCTACGTAAAGGCTTCCGACTTTGTCCTGCGAATCCGAAATCACGAACAGCAGCACGATAAACGCCGCAAGCAGCAGGGATATCGCCGAGAAAATCCTCGGCAGCTGACTCTTTCTCTTTTTCTTTGTCGCCTTGACCTCGGTCACGTTCTCGAACTGCGTAGCCTCGCCGTATTCCTCTGCCGTCGCGACGTATCCGCCCTGCTGTCTGCCGTCAGTACGGAGCACTCCCGCGTCCTGCGTCATATATGGGACCACCGCAAGCGGCACGACTATGGGTTGAAGCTGTATCGTGTTGTATTTGGGCGCGACGATAGGCACGGGACCTCCCGTACCCACCTGTTTCATAACGGTGCCGTCCGTGCTCATCTCCACGGCGGGCGCGGTGTACGCCTCCGCTTCGTAGACGGGCTCGTCCGCCAGAACCGCTTCCGCGAATTCGGTGGCGACGACCTCCTTATTGCGTTCCTTCTTAGACATAAGTCTCCTCCTGCGCTTAAACGCGCCAGACGGTTATTTGATATAGCCGTTCTTGTCAGAGTTGACAAGAGTGCATATGAGCGACACTAAAAAGTATCCGACTGCAAACAAAACGAGGCTGAACATCTCGCTCGTCTGATATCCGTGTATAAAATCCTTTATAAAATCTATTTTCGCTATGCCTATGACCTCGGCGCCTACGAGCGAGGCGATGAACATAGACAGCACGCAAAGCAGATATATCACCGAATCCGCGAAATACTTCACGGGCTTGACCGCAAAGAATATGGCAAATACGCTTTTGATAAGATTTGTGGCGAGGCATATTATTCCAACAAGCAGAACGATACTGGGGACGGTCTGCACCCATGCGTAGTTCACGATTTCGCCCGCCCAGCCGTGCGCCGCCGTAAACTTAAAGGTTTCGACTATGTTGTAAAACGCACCGAACTGCTTGGGCACGAACTTAAAGGGACATTCCTCAATCCATATGCCGACCGCGCCGAGTATAAATGGCAATACCATAACCAGCGTGAAAAAAAGCATTATCGAGCCGATAACGGCGTTTTTACTGCGCTTGCGGCGCTTCCATTTTTTGCTCTTATCCTCTGTCTTGGGTTGGAAATCGTTCTCCGTCGTCCACATGCGCACGTTCTCGGATTCGGGCTGTTCTATCTCGATATGCGGCTGAATGACGTACTCCTGTACGACGGACGGCATAACGTGATAGGCGGCGCTGTGCATAGGAGGAGGCGCGAGCCTTATGCCCGCGTCGTCAACGTGCCTGTTATTCCTGTTGCGAACGTCGTTTTCCGCCATATTATCTCCGTTTGCCCCTCTTTGTCGCGCTAGGCTGCGGCTGAGGCTCGGGCTCTAACTGGGATTCCATATACTGCCTTACGGGTCTGGGCTCGGCATACTCGGGAGTGTACTGCACAAGCGGCTGTTCCTGCGTCACGTAAGGCACAAACGCCACGGGCTGAACGATAGGAGGCATCTGCCTGTTTGGATCCTCCGCCATAAAATATCCGCCCTGTCCGGCATATTGCTGCGGGTAAGGCGCGTAGGGAGCCTGCCAGTAGGGATATCCGCCAAAGCCGCCTCTGCCCGTAAAATCCTCGGGTTGCTCCTTTTTTCCCGTCGCCGCCTCTTCGGGGGTCTCCGTCTTTTCGGGCGCGGGAGCCTGTTCGCGAGCTTCGGGATTTTGTCCGAACTCTTCGAGCGTGGGCGTGACCTTCCTGTTCAAATCCTCCTCGGGCGCATCGATTATGCGCAGCTTGCGCTTGACGGGAGGGCTTTGCTTGACCTTGTTCTTCGCAAGCAGAAGCAGGGCGCGCGCCTTGTTTCTGCCGCAGTTGGTGCAATAGGTGCAGTTGAGCGGGTTTATAGTACCGCAAGCGGGACAGACGTAGGTATCCGTCTCTATATCGTCCTCGTCTATCTGCGAATACGGGTCGGCGTAATATTTGGAGTAATCTTTGAGCGCGACGGACATTTTTCTCAGCATGTCCACGTCCTCGGAGCCGAGCTCGTTTATCATCTTCTTGTACGCTTCGAGAGTTTCCAGCTTCTGATTGTACGTCTCCTCCCTCTGGGCTTCGACGATACGCATCTCGTTTTTGGCGGCTTCCATCTCGTCGGCGGCTTTGGCGCGCTTTTCGGCAATCTCCTTATCGACAGCAGCCATTCTGTCGCGCTCCATATTGTCAAGCCGCTGTTTCATCTTGCGCGCGTCGAGCATATCCTCGTCGGAGTGCGTTTCGTTGCTTATCGCGATAGGCGCGCCGCAGGATATGCAGTACTTCGCCCCCGGCATATTCCTCGCGCCGCAGACCGCGCACACGGGCTTTCTCATAACGGGAAGTATGCCCCCGCACTTGGCGCAGTATCTGCTCCCCGAGGAGTTTCTCGAACCGCAGACGGGACACACGGTCATATGGTTGTCAACCACGTCCGCGCCGCACTTGTGGCAAATCGCCTGTCCCTGCTTTACTTCGACTCCGCAAATTTTACAAACGAACATATGTTTGCTCCTGTTTTACTGCCGCATAAAACCGCCGTTATTGCGGCTTGTAGCTGTCTTTCAACCCTACTATGCTGTTGAACTCGTTGCTCTCGTTCCTCTTGATGAAATATCCCTCTCTGAGAAACTGGAAACGCGTATGTACGGGCGAGTCCGCGACAAGCCTCTCCGCCTTGCCGTGAAGCACGGTGAGTGAGTTCGGATTGAGCCTGTCCATATAATCGCCGTCTCCGTCGTTTATGAGATAGTCGAACATGTTGAGCGTAACGTCTACGCAGTCGTCTGCGCTCACCCAGTGGATTGTGCCCTTGACCTTCATATTCGCGCCTTCCTCGCCCGAGCGCGTGCCCTCGATATATTCGACGTGCACGGCGGCGACGTTCCCGTCCGCGTCCTGCTCGCAGCTCTTGTAGCGCACTATATACGCGCCTTTCAGGCGCACAATGCCGTCGGGTTTAAGTCTGAAATACTTGGGCGGCGGATTGAGCGAAAAATCATCCTGCTCGATATACAGCTCGCGCGAGAAAGTAACGGCGTGCGTGCCGCTGTTCTCCTTTTGGGGATTGTTTTCTATATACGCGAGCTCCGTCTTGCCCTCGGGATAGTTGTCCACAATGAGTTTGAGCGGCTTGGTCACGACCATAGCGCGCTGTGCGCTCGCGTTGAGATCCTCTCTCACGCAGTGCTCCAATATGGATATATCCACCTCGCTGTCCGCCTTCGCCACGCCTATGCGCGCGCAAAAATCGCGTATAGCCGCGGGCGTGTAGCCTCTCTCCCTTATGCCCGACAGCGTGCTAAGACGCGGGTCGTCCCAGCCCCAGACTATTTTTTCGTCCACGAGCCGCTTTATGAAACGCTTGCTCATCACGGTGTGCGTCAGGTTGAGCCTCGCAAATTCTATCTGTCTCGGACGGCGCGTAAAGCCGCAGTTTTCCGTCACCCAGTCGTAGAGCGGACGGTGGTTTTCAAATTCCAGCGAGCAAAGCGAGTGGGATATGCCCTCTATCGCATCCTCTATCGGGTGCGCGAAATCGTACATGGGATAAATGCACCACTTGTCCCCCGTATGCGGATGACTCGCATGGCATATGCGATATATGACGGGGTCGCGCATATTTATGTTGGGAGACGCCATATCTATCTTTGCGCGGAGCACCTTTTCGCCGTCGGCGTATTTGCCCTCGCGCATAGCCTCGAAAAGCGAGAGATTTTCCTCTACGCTCCGGTTTCTGAACGGGCTCTCCTTCCCCGCGACCCCAAAGCTGCCGCGCGTCGCGCTTATCTCCTCGGCGGAGAGGTCGCAAACGTACGCCTTGCCGTCCTTTATCAGCTTGACGGCGCACTCGTACATCTTTTCAAAATAGTCGCTCGCGTTGTACAGCCCGTCCCACTCGAAGCCCAGCCACTCGATGTCGCGCTTGATGCTCTCCATATACTCCACGTCCTCTTTTGCGGGATTGGTGTCGTCGAAGCGTAGATTGCATTTGCCGTTGTACTTTTCCTTAACTCCGAAATTTATGCACAGCGCCTTTGCGTGCCCTATATGCAGATATCCGTTTGGCTCGGGCGGAAAACGCGTGATTATCCCGTCCACCTTGCCGTCTGCGATATCCTGTTCGATAAATTCCTCGATAAAATTTCTTGACTCCATATCAGCCTCTTTTCCCTCCGCACATATAGTGCAGGTTTACGTTTCTTGAATAAACTTCCATGCAACCGTCCTTTTCCTTGAAGCCGAACCTTTCAAATTCGGGCTTCACCGAGGGGATACGCAAAAGAATGGGCGCGCCCTCTATGAGCTTGAAGAACATAGCGTGCAAAAAAAACGTCTTGTCTCCCTCTTCCACGCCGTCGGCAAACACGATACTGTCTATCACGCCTACGGGCTCGCTTTCGGCGCTTATCGTCATACGCCAGAGCGCCGCGGGAGCTTCCCCGTCGTACATAACGAAATTGGAGCCGAACGGTTCCTCTTCAATCCCGAGCGTGCGATATATTTCGCGCGCGACCGCGTAATCCTCGTATCTAACGGCTAACATAATATAAATAATATAGTATGAAACGCCCCTCTGTCAAGGACAACGGCAAGTCAATTATTGGAAACCCTTTCCGTAGCGGAGAAATATACAAAACGCACGATTTGTCCATCGCGCGCCGTTTTTGAGCATATAAATGAGATATTGAAAGAATTTACGCATTTTGAACGCCTGTCAGTAGACTACTTTGACAAGATGAAGTCCCTTTGCGGGCAGAGTCTTGCCCGCGAGCGTTCTGTCTCCGCTTTCGATCGCGCGCCGAACGTCCTCGGCGGTCAGCTTCCCCATTCCGCAATAGACGAGCGTGCCCGCGATAATGCGCACCATATTGTACAAAAATCCGTTGCCCGTCACGCTTATTTCCACAGTGCAGTCATAGACGGTTTTGCCGTCATCCGCAGTACCGTTTTCTCGGCAATCGTTTTCTTCCTCTCCACCGAAAACGCTTCCGACCTCGCCGTCTAACGGTCGTACGCAAATGTCCGCACTGTACACCGTGCGCACCGTGTTTTTTATCACGCTTCCCGTCGCCTCGAAGCATTTGAAGTCGTGCTCGCCCTCTATCTCGTACGCGCCCTTACGCATTGCGGCGATATCGAGAGGGACGACGATATGTTCGTGCGTCTGTTCGAGAACAGGTCTTCTATGCCTCGAAAGATACAGCTTGTAGCAATACGTTTTTCTCTTCGCGCTGAACCTCGCGTTGAAGCCCTCGGGCGCGACCTCGCAGGAGAGCATACTCACGTCGTCGGGAAGATAGGAGTTGACTGCAAACGGAATTTTGTCCGTAGGCACGGAGGTTTCCGCGTCGAAGTGAACCACCTGCGCGAGCGCGTGCACTCCCGCGTCCGTCCTGCCGCTCGCCGTCGCGCTTATCTCCTGTCCGAGCGCGCGGGAAAGCGCCTTTTCCAAGGTCTCCTGCACACTCATGCCGTTGAGCTGTCTCTGCCAGCCCACGTAGCGCGCTCCGAAATATGAAATCACCGCAGCATATCTCACAGCAGACCTCCGAAAATCGCGCCGTCGATATTTATGTCAACGGTCGGGAAATAATATCTTTCAAGGAGTATGACCACAAAATAGCCCGCTATAAACAGCGTGGCGATAAGGTCGCCGAAGCCGAGCTTCGCCTTTTTCATTTTGGTGCGTTTGTCTGTGGCGTTGTAGCAGCGCGCGTCCATTGCGAAAGCAAGCTCGTCCGCCCTGCGGAAGGAGTTGACAAACAGCGGAATGAGCACGGGCAGCATGGCTTTCACTCTCGACAGCAGACCTCCCGTATCGAAGCCGGCGCCCCTCGCCTTCTGCGCCGCGATTATCTTGTTGGTCTCCTCGAAAAGAGTGGGGATAAATCTGAGCGCAATGCTCATAATCATCGCTATGTCTCTGACCGGAACTTTTACGAGCTTCAAAGGCGCCATAAGGCTTTCAAGCCCGTCAGCAAGCTGTACGGGAGTCGTGGTGAGTGAAAGCAATGACGCGCCCGAAATCAATAAAACGAGCCTTAAAACCATCTTTATCGTTGTATGAACTCCCGTTTTGGTGATTACAATAGCTCCGCTCTGCACCAAAACGTCGCCTTCTTTTATGAAAAACAGATTGATAATCGCGGTTATCGCGACTATAAGCAAAATGCCTCTGACTGATTTCAACACGGACAGAATGGGCAGTCTCGCAAGCAATATCGTTATCAGCAGAACCGCCGCCGTAAGCATAAATCCGAAATATGTCTGTATGAAAAATATGGACACGACAAACATTATCGTAAGCAACAGCTTCACTCTCGCGTCCAATCTGTGCACGGGCGAATTTACGGGATAGTACTGTCCGAAGGCAACGTCCTTAAACATCCTCGTCCTCCCCGTCGGGGTCTTCGACCCCATTTACTTCGACCCCATTTACTTCGACCCCCTCTACTTCGACGTCTTCATCATAGCTTTCCGCATAAAAACCGCCGTCCGCGTCCTCGCCGATTTTTGTCTCGTCGTTATCGTCGGCAACCGCTTGACTGCGCTTTTTGCGAAGAGAAGCGCCCAGCTCTTTTGCAAGCTCCTCCATAGTCACTATATCGCGCGGGAGCTCCACTCCTCTGGCTATCAGCATATCCGCAAGCGAGGTCGCGGTAGGTAAATCCAGCCCCGCTTCCTTAATAAGGTTTCTGTTGCAGAACACCTGCTTGGGCGTGCCGTCGGCTATGATTTCGCCGTCTTTGAGCGCGACGATTCTGTCGGCGAGCTGCGCCATATCGTCCATATTGTGGGAGACGATTATGACCGTAGGAGACACCTCTTTTTGCAGCTTTTTTACGAGCGCGAGAATCTCCCTGCGACCTATCGGGTCAAGTCCCGCGACGGGCTCGTCGAGCACGAGGATTTTCGGTTGCATCGCGATTACGCCCGCAATAGCTACGCGCCTCTTCTCTCCTCCGCTCAGGTCGAAGGGGCTGCGGGAAGCGAATTTGTCGTAATCGAGCCCCACAACCTCGAGAGCGCGGCGCACCCTCCTGTCTATTTCTTCCTTATCGAGCTTCATATTCTTCGGACCGAAAGCAACATCCTTTGCCACCGTGTCCTCGAAGAGTTGATATTCGGGATACTGAAAGACCATCCCCACCTCGAAGCGGAGCTTCTTCAAATTTTTTCTGTCCGTTGCCGACATTCCGTTTACGACGACGGACATTCTCTTTTTATCCTGCGGCTTGATAAGTCCGTTGAGGTGCTGAATGAGCGTGGATTTGCCGCTTCCCGTCGCGCCGACGAGACCTAAAAAAGCGCCCTCCTCCACGGAGAGATTTATATTTTTCAACGCCTGCTTTTCATTGGGAGTTTTTTTGGAATATACGAAGTTCAGATTGCTTATTTCAATAGCCGACATAATCCCTCCGCAAGCTCTTCGGCGTTGATAACCACGCCGTCGAATTCAAAGCCCTCTTTTTCGAGCTCTCGCGCGAGCTCGGTTATAGGCGGCAGAGTAAGCCCGCACGCCTCGATAAGCCCCGAGGCGAATACCTCTTTTGGGGTGCCGTCTATCGCTACGCGCCCCTTTCTCAGCACCACGATTCTGTCCGCAAGCGCGGCCTCGTCCATATTGTGAGTAATGTTGACGACGGTGATTCCGCTGCGGTTCAGGCGGCACGCGACGTCCATAATCTCCTTTCTGCCGTTAGGGTCCAGCATCGCCGTCGACTCGTCGAGGATAAGGATATCGGGCTTCATCGCAAGCACGCCCGCAATCGCGATACGCTGCTTCTGTCCGCCGCTTAGCTTGGAAGCGGTGCGGGTGCGGTATTCGCTCATTCCGACGGCTTCGAGTGCCTCGTCGACGCGCTTTATTATCTCCTCTCTTTCGACGCCGATATTCTCGGGACCGAACGCAATATCGTCCTCTATTATGGTCGCGACGGTCTGATTGTCGGGGTTTTGGAAAACCATCCCCACTTTTTTTCGGATTTCAAACGTGTTATCCTCGTCGGCGGTGGAAATCCCGTCTATCAGTATCTCCCCCTCATTAGGCTGAAACAGACCGTTTAGCAGCTTTGCGAGCGTGCTTTTCCCGCTTCCGTTCATTCCTGTCAACGCGACGAACTCCCCCTTTCTTATACTCAAAGAGAGATTTCTGACGGCTTTGACGTTGTAGCCTTCTCTGACGGGATACGAATAGCTCGCGCCCTTGATTTCAATCTGGAATTCCGACATAAGCGGATTATACCACACTGCGCGCCCGCGCGCAAATATAAATACCGCTTTCCACTCTATTAAAAGGGCGTCCGCCCAAGACGAACGCCGCAATACTGTAAATTTGCTTTTGTCGTTTGCGCTACGCGCGCTCCGTAAGTCCTATCTGCGTCATCATAAACTCCGCTCTGAAAAACAGCTCTCTTGCGCCGTTTTCGTTCTGCGTAAGCGTAAATACGCAATAGGGCTGGGTGTTTGCGTTTTTCCCTATACTGCTCACGTATATGCCCGTGTGCTTTGCGCCGTCCTGCCCCGTAAGCTCCTTTACGCAGTACGTGCTGTCAAAGCTGAGCGTAAGCACCGTGTCTGCGGGTATGCGTTCGAGCAAATCCGCGGGAAGCGTAAGCGTCCGACCGATTTCTTTGAATAGAGCCTTGATTTCGGGATCTTCGGTGTCGAGCCCCGTGATATCGAAGCCCAGACTCCTTTTGATAAGCCCCAGCGCGCTTCTCACGTCGCCCGCCTTGAAATATTCCGTAAAACCGGGAAACATCGGCTCGACATAGTCGTTAAACATGCCCGCAAGCTCCACCGAAGCGAGTATCTGCGCAACGTCGAAGTCGGGCGCAATGGTTCTTATAGAATCCAGCAAAGAGTTTATGTCGGCAAACAGCCCCGCCTGCGTCTGTATCTGACAGTGCATAGTGCCGTCCGCTTTGAACTCCGCATACGTGTTAGCATTGTCAAAAAATGCGTTGCGCACCATCATAATAAACGGGTTTCCTATATTCATAACTTGCGTATTGCTTACGTTCAGCCCGAAACGCACGTCATTTTCAAAATAGGTCTGGGCTTCTTCATTGTTTTTATCGCACGCGCAGAGCGCAAACGCGCAACAAGCGACAACCGCAATCAGCAATATCGAAACTCCCAATCTTTTAACAGCCGTGTTCTTCATATCGCGCCTCCCATCAATAAATCGGCGTATAGCCGTCAGTGGCGGAGAAATACGCCATTGTCACATCGAAGAAGGTCGGCGCGCCGTTGATTTCGCCTATGACCTTCTGCGCGTCGAAGCCGTCTATCTTTGAATACAGTCTGTTTATCTGGTCAACCCTTATTGCCTTATAATTGGATAACGCGTCGGGAGAAGATATGCCGAGCTCGTCGAACAGCTTCTGGGAAAGACCCGCTATGACTGCGTGCCCGAAATTGGAGGGGTGCGTCCAGTCCGCATATATGAGCGACCTGCCGAGGCTGTCCTCCGAAAGATCCACGTTGCCGCTGCCGTCCTTGCCGATTTGAGTCACTCTTTCAAACTCCGCCCGTGCGTCGAGTATCGTAAACGCGTTCGGATGCTCCGCAAGATACTTGTCAAGCATTCCGTTGAGCTGAGCGAGCAGATAATCCGCCACCCTTCTCACCTTTTGGATTGTATCTATTTTTCCGCCGCCGAAGCGGTTGTTCGTGTCGTCTATCTCGGCGAGCTTTGCGCGCACAACCGCGCTAAGATGCTTGCAGCCCTCGTAAACTGGATTGTAAACCTTCTGAAACACGATTTTCGCGTCGGGATTGAGCGCTCTGAGCCTGTCCACGATTTCGCCTATATTGCGATATGTGGGCGGGAATGCAAATTCCACGTCCTCGGGATTGCCCTGCGCATCGAACTTCTCGACGGATTTCCTTATGACAGGCGCTCCGATACTGCCCTCTTCGAGCGCGTTGATGAGCGTTTTGTGCGCCGCGTCCGCGCCCTTGCCCGCCTCGTATTTCGCCTCGAACTCGGGGTCGGCGACTTCGAGAATCATCAATCCTAAATTGTATTGAAGCATATTGTTGCCGAGCACGGAGATATGTATCATATCCGCCTGTTGCAGATGAGTTTTCATCAGCACCGCGTTTTCGTCCTCGCGGCAAAGCATTTCGAGCAGTCCGTCCGCGCCCGCCATTCCGCCCGACGTCTTATGCCCCGAGACCGAATGATTGTAATACTTGAAATTGTTGATTTTGCCGAGCAAGGCATAATAGCCGTAATTGTCGCGCTCCCCCAGCGGAGAAGGACCTATCAGTGCCTCGGCAATGCTGTCGCCGACGTACACAATCGTATAATCCCGTCCGCCGCCCTTATCGCACGCAACCAAAGCAAACGCCATCGAGCCTACCAGCAAAACGATAAGCAATAGACCTGCAAACCTCTTCATTTTGTTCCCCCTAGTTATAAATATACAACTGTATATTTTATATTATAATCCGTATTTTGTAAATACGTAACATGACAATTGTTCAACAGTTTTTTTCAAAATATTATTTCAAATACAGCCCGCCGCATCATTATCGAAACACGTTATTATGTATCGCCACCGCGTCGTTTCCGCAATTCTAACATAGTATAAAGGTTTTTTACACGCATATCAAAATTTTTGCCGCCAAATTGCATTCAATTCTATTCAGTCCCATCTCACAACAGACTTTATATTTCCTACATAGAATCACCGCAATATAATTACAGCAATGTTAAACACTAAAAAAACATAATATATAGTCGATGCCCACGTCTTTATGTACGTCTACGCCGTTCGTTTCAACAGACTTCAAATTATAGGTTTGCATAACAGTAATAACTTAAAACGGCAAAGAAAAAACCTAAAACTATTCTCGCAAAAGGAGTCCGTTTTAAGTTTGTTATGGTGGACGACAACGTGTGCCGTAAGAACCGTTTAAAAGACAAAACCACGTAGACTCAAAAACTGCATAAGCAGTCGCTCGATACAAAGAAAAATGGCTGACAAGATAGTTGGTCTTATCAGCCATTCGACGTTAAATTGAAATTTATCTTACGTTTATTCAATCAACAAACCGCCCAATTGTTGTTACGCTAATTCCCAAACCATGATGCCGTTTGTCTAATTTTTTTAATTACACTTTTTGGATAAATATAAACAATTAATATTATATCCCGATTTCTTATATAGTTCGAATGCGTCGGTGTTTGGTGCAAACACTTCAAGCTGCGTATAAGCACAATCGTTTTTCGCAAAATATTTTTCGGCGCGTTGCAATAGGGCACTGCCGATTCCTTGCCCGCGCTTTGCTTGCGTTACCACCAAATCGCTTATAAAACCGATTTTCGGGCAAGACGTGGTGATGTCATCCTCGCCGCCGCCTTGAAATATTTTGCATACAATACAACCGACCGCCGCGTTATTTTCTTTTGCCAAAAAGATTCTGCCGCTATGCTTTTTAATCTCTTCCAAGACATTACGGAAATAGTCCTCTCGGTAATTATCCTTTAATACAATAACGCCGCGCTTATCCAAGCCCGCTAAATAGCTTTGCAATTCCACGAATAAGTCTTTAACGGCTTCGGCATATTCGTCGCTGTACTCTACTATATTCACGTTCGTACAACCTCCCCGTTGCATTTTTTATGTCAGAACACTAAATTACTGTTTATCGTACTGACATTATAACAAAAACAGAATATTTAATCAAGCAAACGGTAAGGCACATAATGATTGCTTTCAAAGAATATGAAAAATGACCGATAAGAGGGTGGGGAGTTCTTATCGGTCATTTTTTGGTGGAGAAATAAAAACCTAAAACGAATATTTATTTAGACTTAACGCGAATATTCAAAAAGTGATTGACAATGCTTTCGACTGTACGATATACACAATACACAATCCAAACTATCCAAGTGTACTGCCATTTTTGTGATATTAAACTAATTACAATATATAATAAAGCCACAACAATGGCTATAATCCAATTCATAATTTTTTTGTGCTTACGTATTATGACGTTACTTCTATTCAGTGCGCATTTTACGTTTTCTTCCGAAACTTTTTTATAATCGCTATCGTTTATCCGTTCGCCGTTTAATATTTCATTTATGCTCACGTCATAAAATTTGCTTAAAATTTGTAGCATTTCAACAGGTGGTAAATAATTACCGTTTTCCCAGCGTGAAACGGTTTTATTCGTTACACCAATTTGTTCACCCAATTCATCTTGCGTAAGATTTTTTTCTTTCCGCAATTCAGACAAAAAGACACCGATTTTTTGTGTATCCATAATGAATACCTCCCTATGTCCGTTATCATTATTTTATCATACAAATATGGAAAAGCATTGCCCATAAACAGCGAATTTCAAACAAATATCGGATATGTTATAGAATTTGTGGCACTGTGGCGGGTGCCTGAATAATGTATGAACAAGTGCGCCGCGTTCGTCATACGCGTGCCGCCTGAAAAACGGCAAAAGAAAAAACCTAACCCGAACACTTATTTTGTGGTTCGTTTTAGGTTTGGACTGGTGGAAGTAACAGGACTCGCCCATCAGCGATTGCTGACGCAGTCCAATCGCGTGCAGTGTGACCTTGGTCACAGGCACGGCATAGCCGTGGGTGGTATAGCCACATTCGAGCCTGTGCCTGACAACAAAAAAATCCGCCCTGACGGGCGGAAAGATTTTGGTGGAAGTAACAGGACTCGCCCATCAGCGATTGCTGACGCAGTCCAATCGCGTGCAGTGTGACCTTGGTCACAGGCACGGCATAGCCGTGGGTGGTATAGCCACATTCGAGCCTGTGCCTGACAACAAAAAAATCCGCCCTGACGGGCGGAAAGATTTTGGTGGAAGTAACAGGACTCGAACCTGTGACCCCCTGCTTGTAAGGCAGGTGCTCTAACCAACTGAGCTATACTTCCTTTTTTGAGAATAACCGCAAATCGCGGTTATCCTCTGTGGTGACCCTACCGAGGTTCGAACTCGGGTTACCGCCGTGAAAGGGCGATGTCTTAGACCACTTGACCATAGGGCCAAAACGAGTGCAATGCAGGATATGCCTGCATAGACTGCATTGCCGAGTGAGAATCTACGGTACATCGTACCATAGGCTTCATAATTTCGGGCACTCGCCGCGGTTTACACGGCGAATGACCTATAACTTTTATCTGCAAAGCAGATTTTGTTCATGGTAGCGGCGATCGGATTCGAACCAATGACCTGCCGGGTATGAACCGGCCGCTATAACCAACTAAGCTACGCCGCCATGCCGCTCACGCGACCATTTTAACAATTCGGCTTTTATGCTCGTCTTTACGCCAAAGCTCCATACTGCCGATTGTTTTCTATTAAGGCTCTGCCCTCGGCAGAGCCTTAATAGTTTTAGGGACGGAGATACCGTCCGCTTATGGTTGCGGGGGAAGGATTCGAACCAACGACCTCCGGGTTATGAGCCCGACGAGCTGCCAACTGCTCTACCCCGCGACGTTAATGCTTGCTTATAATATGATAAATCATATAAAATGTCAAGCGTATTGAAAAAAAAGTTTTCGGGGGCTATCGGTTGTAGCCAATCAAATCCTTGACTACAACGCCTGCGACGATAAGTCCCGCGACGGAGGGCACAAACGCCACGCTGGCAGGGACGCTCCGTTTTGCGTTTTTTATAGCCGCTTCCTCATCTGCCGACGATCTCATCCCGTCAGAATCCGCTAAACGGGTATTTTCAACCTTTATCGGCTCCTCTTTGGAGTACACGACTTTGAGAGAATCTATACCGAGCTTTTTGAGCTCTCTGCGCATGACCTTAGCGAGCGGACAGACGGAGGTATCAAAGATATCCGCGACCTCGAACGCGGTGGGGTCGAGCTTATTGCCCGCGCCCATAGAGCTCACGACAGGCACTCCGCACGCTTTGGCGTTTTTTATAAGCGCGAGCTTCGCGGTAACGGTGTCGATGGCGTCGACTATATAATCGTACTGCGAAAAATCGAAAATATCCGTCTCGGGCATATAGAACACGTTGTAAGCGCGCACCTTGCAGTCGGGATTTATAGAAGAGATACGCTCTGCGGCGACCTCGGTCTTATATCTGCCCACGGTGTCGTGCGTGGCGAGTATCTGACGGTTTATATTGGTTATATCCACCCTATCGCTGTCCACGATATCAAGCGCGCCTACGCCCGAGCGAGCGAGCGCCTCGACAGCATAGCCACCCACGCCGCCTACGCCGAAAACCGCCACTCGCGACTTAGCAAGCCTATCCATAGCCTCTTTTCCCAACATAAGCTCCGTTCTTGAAAA
>CANDBF010000033.1 GCA_947382865.1 uncultured Clostridia bacterium | reverse complement strand
CTACACTGTCGTAGACACTCTTTCCCTACACGACGCTCTTCCGATCTCGTGTCAATGGGCATATCCTACGTGTGGCAGACGGTGCTGGGGCTTATAGGATATACACGCGTTTCCTCGCCCACCGATTACAGCGATATAGGCGTGCTGTTTCGCGAGCTTGCGCTGGTCGCGCTTCTGCCCGCCACGTTCGAGGAGATTGCGCACCGCGGTCTCGTGTACGCGGGATACAGGGAGTGCGGCTGGAAATTCGTATTGATTTCCGCCCTGTTCTTTTCGCTTATGCATCAGAACATAGTGCAGACGGGCTATACGTTTTTCGCGGGGCTTACGATGGCTCTTGCGATGTACTATACGGGCTCGATATTCTTAGGAATGTTTATGCACTTCCTCAACAACGCCGTGTCCGTCGTGAGCGGGTATATCGCGCAGAACGGCGGTGTGTTTTCCTTTATAACCGTAATCGAAAACTGGCTGTCGGGCACGGTTGTCGGCGTAATCGTGGGAATGCTTCTCGTAGCCGTGTGCCTTGCGGTTATGACCCTTTTGTTTATCAGAATGCGAAAGGACGCGGCAAAGCGAGGCTTAGTCCCCGCCGAGCCGTTCGCAAAGGTTGAGGGCGCAAAGCCGTTATATAAGGATATCCCGTTTATTCTTACAGTCGTAATAGGCGTCGGCGCGACGCTGTTCAGCCTTGTGTGGGGAATAATGAGATGAAAATACGAATACTCGCCATAGGAAAGATAAAAGAGAATTATTTTGCGGAGGCGATAGCCGAGTACGTCAAGCGTTGCTCGCGCTACTGCGATGTCATAATAGCCGAGCTTCCCGAGGCTCCGCAGGGCAAGACGGCAGAGGAGCAGTCCCGCATAGAAAGCGCTCGGCTTATGGAAAAGGCGAAGGGCTACGTCGTCGCTATGGACCCCGCGGGCGAGCTCATAAACAGTGAGGGTCTTGCCTCGCTCATAAGGACTAAGGGCGCGGAAGCGGGCAGAGATATAAGCGTACTCATAGGCGGAAGTCACGGGCATTCGGAGGAGCTCAAACGCTCGGCGGACGCGGTGATATCATTCGGGAAAATCACGCTTCCCCATCAGCTTTTCAGAGTGGTAGTTTGCGAGCAGATTTACCGCGCGCTCACAATCAACGCGGGAGTGCCGTATCACAAATGAATTGCGCAAATGGCATAATTCATAGTGCCGCGATTGGTAGCTTGTGCTGTCATAAAAACGGATATATTAATTAAATATTATCAAAATATGCGGTTTATATCATTAAAATAGCTAGATAAAACGGTGATTTTGTATGTACGACGACAAATTTATGTCAATGGCGATAGAGCAGGCAAAGCAGTGCGCGACCTATGACGAGGTGCCCGTAGGCGCTGTTCTCGTCAAGGGCGGGAAGCCTGTTGCAGCCGCGGGAAATCGCAAGGAGAGGGATAACGACGCTACGCGCCACGCGGAGATTATCGCGCTCGAAGAGGGCGCGAAGGCGCTCGGCAACTGGTGGCTGGAAGATTGCGAACTTTACGTCACGCTCGAGCCCTGTCCTATGTGCGCGGGGGCGATGATAAACTCGCGCATACGCGCGCTCTATTTCGGAGCGTACGACCCTAAGAGCGGCGCGTGCGGCAGTAAGGTGAGTTTGCTCGAAAATGGCTTGTTCAATCACGATATTGAAGTAAGCGGCGGACGCAGGCAGGAGGAATGCGCCGCGCTGCTGTCCGACTTTTTCAAGCGTAAGAGGGAGAGCAAAAGACAGTGAAATCGCGATGGCGTTTGGTTTACGCTCGATTTCGGGATTGCTGATAGATTTCAATGATAGCCGCGGCATAATGGAGAGAAGAGCGCATAATAAAACGTTCGATAAATTTATAATGTAATTCCAATAAAAGCAAAGACCGCCGTAAAGTTACGGCGGTCTTTGCCTGACTGCTTGGGATGAAAGCCGTGTAAGGGCGCGTTGCCCGTGGAGCGAACGTTTAGAGGGCGGCGTTTAGCCGACGGTTGCGAATGCCGCGTATCATACGTCTACATAGCACACATTTGCAGATTCGGCGCCCGAGTCGCAAACGTAGGAGTTGAGAGCTTCGGGCGATATGCCGAGCAGACACGCTATGACGGATACCGCGAGCGATATTAAGCTGGTTACGACGATTGCAACGATTTTTTCTTTTTTATTCTTATCCATAATAATTCTCCCTTTACAGTCTTGCCTTCGGACCCCGTTGCAAGCGCGCCCTTCGCTGAGAATTTAAGCCCTGAAAACCCCGAAACCAAAAGAATTATGACATAAATCCTGCAAGCATTTCCGCGCCGCGGAATATAGTGTAGGTATGGAAAGATTCAATCTGATATTTATAGAAACCAAAAACTCCAAGCAATCGCTTCTCGGCAGGACGGCGGCGGACTTCGTTATGAAGGAATTCGCGGATTTCGAGGCGGTGGACAGCCGCATTGTCAAGGAAGCCGCGTATAGAGCCCGTCCCGACGGCTATTATATGCAGGACGCGGTGAACGTGATACTCACCCTCGATATGCCGCTTTTAAGAAAGAGCTCGGTGCTCCACTACGTGGCGCTTTTGCGTATGCGCAAGGTGACTATGGCGCGCCTCGGCTCCAAGGACAGCGAGTCGCTCATATGTATGGGCAAGGCGACGGACGAGGGGATTTTTGTCAACGACGAGGATTTTTTGAAGATTGACGATACAAAATCCTACAATATGGTATATAATCTTCTCAAAGACAGGATACTCGAGTCTCATCTGCTTGCGGGCGTGACTATTGTGGATAAAAACACAACGTTTATAGACGATACCGCAAAAATCGAGGTCGGCGCAAAAATCCTGCCGTTTTCGCGTATAGAGGGAGATAGCTCCGTGAAGTCGGGCGCGACGGTTTCGGCTTCCTACGTGCGCAACAGCGTCATAGAGGGCGGCGCGACGGTAGAGATGTCGCACGTCGTGGATTCCTGCATATGCAGAGGCGCGACGGTGGGTCCGTTTGCGAGGCTGCGCGGCGCGCAGATAGGAAGCGAGTGCAGAGTCGGCGATTTCGTGGAGGTGAAAGCCTCCAAGCTGGGCAAGGGCGTGAAGGCTTCGCATCTGAGCTACGTGGGCGACGCCGACGTAGGCGACGGCACCAACGTAGGGTGCGGCACCGTATTTTGCAATTATGACGGCAAGGTCAAAAACAAGACCACAGTCGGAAGCCGCTGCTTCCTCGGGGCGAATACCAATCTCATAGCGCCCGTAGTCGTGGGCGACAACGCCTTTATCGCGGCTGGCACGACTGTCACGCGCGACGTAGAGGAGAGCACGTTCACGATAGGACGCGTCAAACAGGATACCAAAACGATAACAAAGCCGCAGAGTTAGGGCGATAGCCCGACCTGCTCGGGAGATTGCCATGATGCTTATAGTCGGGCTGGGAAACCCCGGCGCAAAATACAGAAATACGTTCCATAACGTAGGTTTTATGGTCGCAGACGAGCTCGCAAAGAGTCTGGGCGCGAAGTTTTCAAAATCCGCGTGCGAATCCAAAATCGCGGAGTGCAAACGCCAAAACGTTATTATCGCAAAGCCGCAGACGTATATGAATCTTTCGGGAGAGGCGGTGAGACAGCTCGTGAGCGCGTACGGAATTGACGAGGTGAGCGAGCTTATCGTGTGCTACGACGACGTCGACCTGCCCATCGGCAGAATGCGTCTTAGAGAGGACGGAAGCGCGGGCACGCACAACGGGATGCGCAATATCGTAGCGGAGCTGGGCACGCAGGAGTTTCTGCGCCTCAGGCTGGGAACGAGAACAAAAGAGCTTGCAAGCGGGGAAACGCCGCTTTTGGAATTTGTGCTTTCAAAAATAGATTACGCATATCACGACGAGCTTAACTTTATGATAGACGGCGCGGTGAACGCGCTTTCGGAGCTTATCAAGGGCTCGCCGATTGCAAGAGTACAGGAGAAGCTGAACAGGCGCTGAATGCGTCTCGAATTTTAGATTGTGATTACTCCCGAGGTCTTAAAACTTGCGAATTTAGGCGAAAAGCTGGCAAAGCTGGACGGACTTATAAGCGGCGCGGCGACGCGTCGGCGTTCCTGCGCGCTTTTCGACGCGTCCGTCGTGCGCGTGTGCGAGGGCGCGAAAATCCATATAATTTCACAGCTTAACTGCCGCCGTCTCGCTGTCGCCTCCGACGAACTCGGAGCAAAGAGTCTTGCCGCAAAGCTGAAAAGCTGGGGGCTTCGCGTGCGCCATTTGCCGTACAGAGACGATATGCTTATGGTGCGCAAGGGGGCTTCCCGCGCCAATTCGATTGAGAGAATGCTGGCGCTTGCGGATATCGCGGACGGAAGCGCCGACGTTATAGTGACTTCGGCGGACAGCCTTTTGCAAAAGTTCCCTACCCGCGCGCTTGTGAATAAGTTTACCGTCCGCGTGAGCGAGGAGGATATTGTGTCTCCCGTGGAGCTTGCCGACAGACTTGCGCTTGCGGGCTACAAAAGGCAGGAGATGATAGGGGAAATCGGGGATTTCTCATTGCGCGGCGATATTCTGGACGTATATTCCACAGATAAAACCGCCTACCGCATAAACTTTTTCGACGATTTGGTGGAGGAAATCAAAATCATCGACCCCGAAACCATGCTGTCCTCCAACAAGGTCGGTAGCGTGCGGTTCGCCCCCGCGGACGAAATACTGCTTGACGAAAGGGAGCTGTCCTCCGCCCGCGCGGCGATAGGAAAGCATATAAACGAAAAAAACGCGGCTCAGACTCTTTCCGCGCTTCACGAGGGGGCGTGCGACCTGTCGGCTATCTGGGCTCTTCCGTTTATAGAGGGCGGAATGCAGTCGCTGCCCGAATACTTTAACGAAGAGAATAGGGGACTTATAATTTTCGACGAGCCTAAGGTCGTTTGGGAAAAACTGTGTATTCTCCAAAAGGAATTCGAGGGCAGAATTTCCTCTCTCACGCAGGCGGGGGAAATCGTCGAAGCGCACAGGGACGTGTATATCACCTTGCACGAGCTCAAACGGCAGCTGCTTCTTTCGAGTAAAATGAGTTTCAGCTCTTTAGAGCTGGGCAACCCTATATTCTCGCCCGCATACACCGTTCAGCCCATGACCAAGCCCGTGACCAAGTATTATCTCGATCCGCCCTCGATCGGACGGGATATCAAGACGTTTATACTCAACGGGGCAAAGGTCATACTCGCCTGCGGAAGCAGGGAGAGGGCGAAGAGCGTCGTGGACGGACTTTCCGAATACGATATCGGCGCGCAGTTCAGCGAGGACGGCAACGGCGCGGCGCAGGTGCTCGCAACTCCTCTCGAGGTGGAAACGGGCGTGATTTATCCCGCATCAAAGGTTGCGCTTATAGGCGTTTCGGAATGCGTAGGCAAACGCCGCGCGGACAGTATCGTCGCGCCAAAAACGAAGTTCACCGCACCTAAGGCGGGGGACTACGTGGTGCACAGAGTGCACGGCATAGGTATTTGCGAGGGGACTACCCTGATGAAGACGGGCGAGTTCGAGCGCGAGTATATTGTGCTCAGATATCGCGACGGAGACGTGCTGTACGTGGCTACCGACCAGATGAACAATCTGCAAAAGTTCGTCGGCGAGGAGCATCCGCCTCTCAACAAGCTCGGGGGAAAGGAATTCGAGCGCGAAAAGGAAAAGGTAAGAAAATCCGTACGAAAACTTGCAATCAACCTCGTGGAGCTGTACGCGAAAAGAGAAAAGCAAAAGGGATTTACCTACTCGGAGGATACCGTCTGGCAGAAAGAATTCGAGGACGCGTTCGAGTACGAAGAGACCGCCGACCAGCTTAAAGCCATCGCCGATATCAAGGAGGATATGGAGCGCGGCAGGATTATGGATAGGCTGCTTGTCGGTGACGTAGGCTTCGGCAAGACGGAGGTCGCGTTCCGCGCTATGTTCAAGACCGTTATCGACGGCAAACAGGCGGCGCTGCTCGCGCCGACTACGATACTTGCGCGTCAGCACTACGAAAATCTCGCGGCGAGGCTTACGCCGTTCGGCATAAAGTGCGGTCTGCTCACGCGCCTGCAAAAGGAAGCGGAAAACAAAAAAATTACCGACGGTCTCAAAGACGGCACCGTGCATATGGTCATTGCCACGCACAAGCTCCTCTCCAAGGAAGTGGAGTTTAAGGATTTGGGTTTGCTCGTGCTTGACGAGGAACAGCGCTTCGGAGTCGAGCATAAGGAAAAGCTGAAGGTAAAATATCCGCTCGTCAACGTGCTTACGCTCTCTGCGACTCCGATACCGCGCACTCTGAATATGTCGCTCACGGGGGTGAGGGATATCTCCATGCTTGAAACCGCTCCCCGCGGCAGACTGCCTATACAGACCTACGTCGTAGGATACAGCGACGCGTTGCTCGCCGACGCGGTTACGAGGGAAATGGCTAGAGGCGGACAGACCTTTGTGCTTCTCAACGACATATCCCGCCTCGACGCGTTTGCAAGGACTGTGGAAAAGCTGTGCAAGGGCGCGCGCGTCATAACCGCGCACGGACAAATGCCTCCTTATCAGTTGGAGGCGAGAATGTCGGCGTTTTACGAAAAGCAGTACGACGTGCTGGTTGCCACCACGATAATAGAAAACGGAATAGACCTGCCCGACGCGAATACGCTTATCGTCATAGACAGCGGAAATTTCGGGCTTTCGCAGCTGTACCAGCTGCGCGGCAGAGTGGGAAGAAGGGGAGAGCTTGCGCACGCATATTTCACCGTGCCCGAAAACGGCACCCTAACCGACACCGCGGAAAAGCGTCTCAAAACCCTGCTCGACAACACGGAGATAGGCAGCGGATTCAGAGTCGCGCTGTCCGACCTTTCCATCCGCGGCGCGGGCTCTCTGCTCGGCGCGGAGCAGAGCGGACATATCGAAAAGGTCGGCTACGAAATGTATCTAGAGCTGCTTGACGAGGCGGTGAAGGAAATCAGGACGGGCGTCGTGCAAAAGCCTGCTCGCGATACGGAGATGAGAGTGGACGCCGCGGCGTTTATACGCGAGGGCTATGTGAGCAGCCGCGACAAGCTCCGCATTTACAAGCGTATTTCCGAGATAGGAAGCAAGTCTGCGCGCGACAGCCTTATATCCGAGCTTTCGGAGGTGTACGGTCAGGTAGATCTGCAGCTCGAAAACCTCATAAACATCGCGCTTCTAAAAAATCTGGCGTCCCGTTTCGACGTTTCGAGGATTGTCATAAACAAGCTGGGCGCGGGCGCCAATTTCTACGATTCGGACATTTTCAAAAACGAGGTGCTTATGCGCGCAGTAGCCGAGCACAGCGGGAATGCGGTGCTAACGACGACGATTCCTCCTACGCTCATATTCGAGGCGAACGGAAAAACCGCGGAGCAGAAGCTGGGGCTGATGATAGATTTCTTTTCGTCGGCAGTGTGATAAAACTTGACTAAATATTAAATAAACGGCACTTTAATATTGTATTTTAATACGATAAAATGCCAAATATGCGGCAAACGGCACAATTTGTGCCGTTTGCTTTTGATTGATACGGCTTCTCCTTTGCCCTTTACGCCAGCTTCAAAACCGTCAGGTTTGCTCCCGTATATTCGGAGGTATCAGTCGACGCATTGTGGATAGAGAGCGCCGTGGGCGCGGCGGCGACGTATACGATGGTCTTGCTCACGTTCGCCTGCTGGGTGTTTGCGGTCTCGTTGTTGATGATTTCCGTCGCGAGCGGAGCTCCGTTCGCATAAAGCTGGATGCCCATAATTCCGTTTGCGCCCGACGTGCCGGTGGCTCCGAAATTCACAAGGTACGTGCCTGCGGGGACGTTGACGGCGTTTGCGGATACGGTCATAACGCTGTCCGTCGACGCTGCGGACTGCGTCAGAGGAATTATGGCTCCCGCCGCTACGGACTGAGCTCCTCCCCCTGCGTATATGCCGTCGCTCGTTCCTGCGGGACCCTGCGGACCCGTCGCGCCCGTTGCTCCCGTTGCGCCTGTCGCGCCCGTTTCACCTGCGGGACCCTGAGGACCTGTTGCACCCGTCGCGCCTGCGGGACCCTGCGGACCTGTGGCGCCCGTCGCTCCCGCGGGTATGCCGAAGGTGAAGCTGAATACCTTCGCCGTGTCGGGACCGCTTGCGGTCACGGTTGCGGTTGCCGCCGAGCCTGCGGGCAGAGTGGTTGCTGCTGCGGAGGGAGTTCCGAAGCCTGCCGCAGCGCCGTCCGTGCCTGCGGGACCCTGAGGGCCTGTCGCGCCCGTTGCTCCCGTAGCGCCTGTTTCACCGGCGGGACCCTGCGGACCCGTAGCGCCGGTAGGACCTATCGGACCTTGCGGACCTGTGGCGCCCGTAGCGCCCGTTGCGCCGGTCGGTCCCTGAGGAATTCCGAATGCAAAGTTGAAGATTTTTGCGGTGTCGGGACCGCTTGCGGTTACCGAAACGGTGGGGTCAGAGCCGGACGGAAGCTCGGTTGCTGTCGCCGTGGGAGTCCCAAAGCCTGCCGCCGCGCCCGCGGGACCCGTTGCGCCCGTTGCGCCGGTCGCGCCGGTCGCGCCCTGAGGACCTGTCGCGCCCGTCGCGCCTATGGGACCCTGCGGACCCGTAGCGCCTGTCGCGCCCGTCGCTCCGATAGGACCCTGCGGACCCTGAGGCCCCTGCGGTCCCATAGGACCGATTGCGCCCGTCGCGCCTGTGGGACCTTGCGCGCCCATAGGGCCGATCGGACCCATAGGACCTGCGGGACCCATCGGACCGGACGGTCCCTGAGGTCCGCGTAAGCATACGGTCGTTGTGTCGCGTATTACGTCGCACGGTCTGTCTGCGGGGCGGTGATAGCAGCAACGGTTGTTGCAATCGTTGTTGAAAAACATAATAGTAATCCTCCTTCAAATATGTAAGAGCTATATGTAAGGGAAATCGGCAATCCGCCTTCCCTGTATACTATGAGGACGTCGGAAAATATGTTATAAAGTTGACGGTGAGTTTTATTTTGTTTATATTTAGTACATATTGGAGTTGCGCGCGTTCGGCGCGCGATAAGGTGAATTTATGGAAGAGAGATTCAAAAGCTATCTGGAAGCCAAATTCAGGCAGATAGCGCCCACGAAAGCCGCTATGGAGTATAGGAAAAGCCTGCTTATCAAGCTGACCGACCGCGCGCAGGAGCTGCGTATCAAGGGGATGACGGACGACGAGCTTATATACGGCACCGTCATAACCGAGCTGGGCGATTTCGACGCGACCCTGCGCGATTACGAAAGCAGGACGCTGAAAAGAGACGTGAACGTCAGGATAGCTACTTTTTGCGCCACGCTTTCCGCGCTGTATCTGGTCGCGCTTGTCGCGATATATCTCATCGTCGGCTTCGTCGCGCGAATATGGCATCCGACATGGCTTATAATCGTCGGCGGAATTCTCGTCGCTCTCACGGCGCTATCTCTTGCGGCTTGCGCAGCGCTCGGAAGACGCAGGAAATTCGTTGCGATGCGGGCGTCTATGGCGGCAGCCGAAATCCTGCTGGGAGTTACGGTCTTTTTGTTTTTACAACTCGTAGGCGGAATAAGAGGAAGCTATATGACCTTTCTCGTTATGACGGCGGTCATATTCGTTGCGGATACCGCCGCGGCTTTCGCGAGCGGAAGCAGATTCAGATGGGCGGAGCTCCCCGTGAGTATAGAGGCGGTTTCGGTTATGCTGTACGTGACGCTTGGAATCGGTCTTTCGTACAACGGAATAAGCATATGGCATCCCGCGTGGATTATCTGCCTGACGGGCATTGTCGCCGCTTTCGTTCAGATAATGGCGGTTATCGCAAAACGCGCGCGCGAAAGAAAGCGCGAAGACCTCGATGGGCATACCGTAATCGACGAGGAATATTGGACGAAATGGTAAATCGGGGTCGGAGTATGACCTATAAGGTCAAAGAATTTATGCGGAGGCGCTGATGAAAAACAAAACGCTTAAAGCCGAGATGTGGGACAGGATGCAGTTTCTATTCCGCAGCTTTTACGACAGAATGGTGCATCTCAAGCTGTACTACAACGGCAAAATAGACGAGGCTACGCTCAAAAGCGCGGTCGTATATATGGTGGAACGCGCGCCCGTTCTGCACAGCAGTTTTCAAACCGCCGCGATAAAGCCTTATTGGAAGGAGGAGGATTACACCGCCGACGATATAGTGACGTTTACAAAAAGCGGGAACGCCGAGGCGGATTCCGACGAATTTCTTTCGCAAAGCATAGCGTACGACAACAGAGTGCAGATAAAAATCGCCGTGTTCGAGCAGGAGGACAAAAGCGTGCTCGCGGTGCTTGTAAACCATATGTGTATGGACGGCGGGGATTTTAAGTATTTTATGGCGAGGCTGTGCGAAAATTACAACGATATAAGGCGCGGACAATACGCCAAGCTGGATATGAAATCGGGCTCGCGCGGCTTCGAGCAGGTGTACACCAAGCTGTCGGGGAGGGATTTGAAAAAAGCCCGAGGTCTGTATAAGAATGTGAGCAAAAACAAGGATAAAGTGCCGTTTCCGTGGAGCGAACCCTCCGATTCGGATAAAAACCGCATCGAAAAGAGGGAAATAGACGCCGAGCGCTTCGCGCTTATGAGGGATACCGCGAAGTCGCTCGGACTTACTGTGAACGACGCGGTTATGGCGATTACGGTGCGCACCCTTTACGAGCTGTGCGGAGTGGAAAAAAACAGCCCTCTCACGGTCTCCTGCGCAATCGATCTTAGGAGACATATAGACGGCGGCGGAGCTTACGGCGGCATAACCAATCACACCGCTTGGCTGGCTTGCAGAACGCCTGTTTCGGGCGAGAGCATGCGCGATACCGTAATCAACGTGGCAAGGGCGATGAGAGGGCATAAACGCGATAGGTTTATAGGGCTGTATTCCTTGCCTCTTTTGAAGCTGGCTTATACGATTTTTCCGCAGAACGTCGCGGAATTCGCGATAAGGCTGGGTTACGACAATCCGCTGCTCGCAGTCAGCAATATAGGCAGGCTGGGCGACGATAAGCTCGTCTTCGACGGAACGCAGCTTACGGGAGGCTTTATGTCGGGCGCTACCAAATATAAGCCTTACTTCCTTATGTCGGCAACTACGCTTCTGGGGAAAATGACCCTGTCGACTTCTATGCGCGGGAACGAAAAGGACGTGGAAACGGTAAGACGATATTTCGATATCTTCGAGCGCAATCTCGCGGAGTTTATAAAATTGGCATAATGCAGCGCGGCTCCGCCGTATAAAAACAGAGTGTTTTATCGCGCGTTTTTTTCAAAAGATATTGCGTGGCGTTAGGTATTGTGCTAAAATCATATCAATATATTATACATGTGTAAATCAGGAGGGGATTATGACATTTGCGCGCAGTTTATTCGTTTTTATCGATAAGGCTTTCGATAGAGGACAGAATAAAATCAATATGCTCCGTTTCAAGGATGTGAACTTCTGCGAAGAAAAGGATATCTCGTACGGAGATGCCGAGTGCGAAAAACTGGATACTTACTGCCTGCCCAAGCAGGACGGCGAAAAGTATCCCGTGTTTTTCCTCATTCACGGCGGCGGCTTTGTCGCAGGCGACAAGTATCACAGAAGAGGGCTTGCAAAGTGGGTGGCAAATCTCGGCTTCTTTGTTGTGAACGTCAACTATGCGCTCGGTCCGCAGTATAAATTTCCGACGGGCATAAAACAGCTTGTAAAGGCTCTCAACTGGGTGGGCGCAAATGCGGAGAAGTACAACCTCGACCTTGACAATATGTGCGTGTCGGGCGACAGCGCGGGAGGGTATTATTCCGCCATGCTCGCGTGCGTGGCAAACAATAAGGATTTGCAGGAAAGATTCGGAGTGAATACGGAGCTCAAATTTCGCACTGCGATGCTCGACTGCGGTATTTATGATATAAACGAGGCTCTCAGCAAAAAATTGCCGATGAATCTTACGGAAAAGATTCTTATCGACTTCTGCGGCATCCGTTTGAGACAGCTTGAAAATTACGAATACTACGACGTACTCGCGCCGTTTAATTTCGTGGACGAGAAATTCCCCGTCTCGTTTATAACCTATGCGGAGAAGGATTTCTTCTGCAAAGGTCAGGGACAGAAGCTCATTGCAAAATTACAGGAAAAAGGCGTGCACGTAGAGGAGCATCACTCCACCAAGTTTATGGACAACCATTGTTATCCCTTGAACTGGACGAAGGGCGCAGCGGTCGAGAACGTGAAACTTATGGAGGACTTTTTAAGAAGAGTCGCCGCCAACGAGGTATAAAGCAAAGCGCCCGACAAGGGCGCTTTTCAATCTATGCTGAAAAAACTTAAAGATTTGAAGACGCGTATATTCGGAGCGAAATCCGAGGCTGACGGCATCGAGGAGGGTGTGTCCGTTTTAGCATACGGCAATCAAGACGAGGACGGGATTGACAGCGCTTCGGACGTCGCAGACCGCGGCGGTTATGCTCTTGAAGGCTCCGAGGAAAAAGCTCCCGTCGATTATGCGGGAATTGAAGAGGCCGCAGACTCTGCTAAAATCCAAACGCCTTGCGAAATTTCCTTAGAAGAAGAGGTCTCCCGCTGCGCCGAGGAGGAGGGCGTGTCCGACGTTCCTGCCGAGGCGGAGAAGCCCGAAAATTCCGACGGACGGGACAAACTCAAAGACGACGCGGACGAGGTGCGCAGAGCGGTCGGACGAAAGAATAAAATTCCGAGAAAGGAACTCGTTACAAAGACGGGAAAATCCGAGGTGGTGCGCGCAAATAAAGAGACATCAACGCTTCGCAAAATCAGCGCGATATGGACTCTCGTATCCACCGCGTACGCTATTGTCACCACTTGTTTGTTCGTAAGCAGGGACTGGGTGTCGAGCACGGTTTCATATGTGCTTATCGCAATTCTCGCGGTGTATATCGCCGCGTTTGTAGGGCTCATAGTTTACGTGGTACGCGACCCCAAGAAGGGCACAAAATCCACGAAGACCTACAAGAAGGTGCTTGGCATTTTCAAGGCGTTTATAAATGTCGTATTCCTCGCGCTTACTGCCGTGTCGCTTACGGGAATGGCGGCAAACGATATGAGCGTAGGCAAGTGGATTATGTTTGTGCTCACGTTCGTCGTCGCGGTCGTTCAGCTGGGACTTAAAATATGTCTGCTGGTTATGAAACTCGTCACAAAGCATATCGCAAAAAAGTACAAGGTCAAGATAGAAAACTACCGAGACGGAAGTAAAAAGAAGAATGGCGCAATGGATAAGCTCACCGAGCGCAGGTACAGAGAAAAGGATTGATTTGAAATTTTTAACGTCATAATTTACATTTGATAATTGCAAAAACCGAGGTTTAGCCTCGGTTTTTTGTTGTATAAAGTCCCATTTTTGAACGGTCATGCGACGTTTTTTGCGTGTCCGCTATGCGAGGAATTTCCGCGTGAGCTCCCACGGCTTTTCATATAGAATGCCGCTCGCAGCCGCGCTTTTTTCGGAGTATTCGACGTTGTGTCCCAAAACGCTGTCCGACCTAAAAAGCATATAAGGCACGGGCTCCGAGGTGTGCGTGCGAACGCTGACGGGAGTGTAATGGTCGGGCATAACGAGCATTTTGAAAGGCTCCCCCGATTGCATAAGGCTTTCGTAGATAGGCGCGACGACTTTTTCGTCTATAAGCTCGATAGCCAGCTTTTTCCCCAAAGCGTCGCCTTGATGACCGCATTCGTCCGTGGCTTCCAAGTGTATCATGCAGAAGTCCGTTCCGCCTTTTAAGGCGGCGATTGCCGCCATTGCTTTTGCGGAAAAATCCGTGGTTATAGTGCCCGTCGCGCCCGCGACGTTTATATTTGTTATGCCGCCCGCAATCGCGATGCCTTTGAGCAAATCCACCGCGCTTATCATAGCTGCGCTTCTGCCGTATTTCGCGGTGAAATTTCCTATCGCGGGCTTGGTGCCTTCTCCCCAGAACCATAGAGCGTTCGCGGGGCGCAGACCCCTGTTTGCGCGCGCCTCGTTTATCGGGTGGTTGGATAGGATAACGTAAGATTTTTTGATCAGGTCGGTCAGCTTATCCGCAAGGTTGCCCTTGGGCAGATATTCGCCTATCCGCTTTCCCGTTATGTCGTGAGGCGGAGTGAGAAGCTCGTTCGGACGTTTATGCTCCGCGATAAGGCAATGTCTGTAACTTATCCCCGCGTGCAGAGAAAAGCCGTCGAGAGGGAGTATGTCGTCAAGGTCGCGAATCAGCGCGCGCGCCTCCTCGGTGCTTATCTCGCCCGCGCCGTAATCGGAAAGCGTTTTATTTTCAAAATCCCCGTCCCCTGCGAGCGTCACCAGATTTGCGCGCATAGCGAGGTCGTCGTCCTTCATCGTTACGCCCATGGACAGCGCTTCGAGAGGACTCCTGCCCGTATAACACTCGCGCACGTCGTAGCCGAGTACGCCCAGATTTGCGACGTCGCTTCCCGGTTTGAAGCCGTCGGGGACGGTTTTGACAAGACCTATCTCGGAAGCGACCGCCAGTCTGTCCATAACAGGGGTGCGGGCGGCTTCGAGAGGAGTTTTCCCGTCGAATATATTTACAGGATAGTCCGCCATTCCGTCAAGAAGTATAAGAGCGTATTTCATAAGTCACCTCTCAGAGTCGGGTTTATCATATTGCTTTCTCTTGCTTTTGTCAATTTTATATGATAAATTATTATATTGAAGTAATATTCAAAATGACCGAAACCGTTTGGTACGCGTCCGATAAAATCGCTTGTCGGATAAAATTATATTCGCATTGGAAACAATAATCGGTGAGCGTACGGTCGGGAAGACGGCGATAAGAATAAAAAGCGGTCATATCCGAATCCGACCGCGAAAAAATAAGTCGAGAGGAAGTCGTGGCAAAATCCGTTGACAAAAACCTTAAAAAGCTGCCCTTGGGCGCAATTCGCGCGGAGGGATGGCTCAAAGACGAGATGCTCCATATGTGCGACCTGCAAAAGAGGCTGGGCGCATTGCAGGGTCTTGTCAGAAACGGCGAGTGGCAGGGAGGCGAAAGCCTGCCCAGATACGCCCGCGGTCTCACGCTGCTCGCGGCGGCTCTCGACGACAAAAATTTGAAGGACAGGATGACGGGCTTTTTCCAACCCATACTCAACAGCGCCAACGAGGGCGGAGATTTCGGGTCGAGGCAGTATCGCTCGCTAACTCCCAAGATAGAGGCGATAAAGGCGCTTCTTAGCAATTACGAGTATACGGGCTCGGAAAGAATTCTCGCTTTTCTCAAAAAATACTTCAAAAACCAGTTTAATACCTACGACATAACGCCGTGCTGGTACAATTCGCGAGCCCGTCTGTTGGAGGAAATCCCCGCGCTCGAAGCGGTGTACCGCGCCACGGACTTGGAATGGTTGCAGGATTTGGGGGAAAAGCTGCGCGATAGCTCCAACGATTGGTTTAAGCTGTCCGATAAATTCCACTATAAGGCGCCGGCGTACAAGTACGTTTCCGATTCCGCGCTTAAAAAGCTGGCTAAGCAGATTTCGGCGTACGAGAAGTACGAGCTTGCGCCCAAGGTCAAGCCGCTCACGCCCGACTTTGTGGAGAAGAGCTGGAAAAAACAGCAGAAGGCAGTCGAAACGGACGGAGTAAATATAGCCAAAGCGGTGAAGTATGCCGCGGTGTACGGCAGATTTGTCGGGGACGACTCTCTGAAATACCTTTCGGTGAAGCTCGTTCAGTCGCTTATCAGATATCACGGAACGGCGGTGGGAATGTTTACGTCGGACACGAGACTGTTCGGGTCGGGACCCGTGCGCGGTGTGGACGTGCAGGCGTCCGTCGAGATGATAGAATCCCTTGTCGAGGTCATAAAGGAGACGGGAGATTACTATCTTGTGGATTTGCTCGAACGCATTACGTTCAACGCGGTCGCGGGCGCTTGCTTCGAGGATTGCAGCGCCGTGCAGGACGTTTTACTCGTAAATCAAATAGAGGCTTCCGCAAGCAGAAGAATGCCGCACAGCGAAAACGAATTTTCAAACGCGTTTATCACCAAAAAGCTGTCTAAGGGAGCTATTGCCGCGCTCAGCGCGTTTCCGCTCTATATGCAGGCGGCTTGTATGATAAAGGACGACGAGCTGAATTTCCTCACATATACTCCCTGCGACATGGATATATCCATCGGAGGCAGCAGGCTTACGATAAGCGAAAGGACGGGATATCCTTTCAGAAATACCGTGGTTTTCAAGGTAGAGCAGGCGGACGGCGAGCCTGAGGTCAAGATAAATTTCCGCGTTCCCAAAAATATGACGATGCAGCTCATTACGGGCGGACAGGTCGTGGCGAGCGGAAGCAAGGAAATCACCGTCAAGTGCGTCTTGCGAAAGGGAAGCACGTTTATGCTCAAAATGGATATTCCGCTCACCGTGGAGATGAACGGGGATTCTACGTACAGCCTGTTTAAGGGCAATCTGCTGATGTCGCTGAAACTTCCCTACGAAATGCGCGCGGGAGAAACGGACGGCAGAATAATCGGTCTGAATTTCGCGAAAAAGTGGAACATCGCTCCCGTGCTGGCAAGAAGAATGAGAAACGGAGCAAGGACGCTTTACGAGGACGAGATTACAGTGGTGCACAAAATCACGTCGACGCCGTTTTCCTTTGAGGAGCCTCCGTTCGAGCTTAAAATACGCTCTAAAAACGTGATGAATTGGGAGTACGACATCTACGGCTTTTCGGATATACCGTCAAAGCCGTCATACTCGGAGGAAACGCTGGAAAGGATTTACGTGCCGTTCGGATGCTCGCGGCTGCACGTGGCGCAGTTTCCGAAATGTCTGAAATGAGTTGCGCCGAGTGGTCTTTGCGCCAGACGTCAACCCTAATACTGCGCAAAAATAATTTTGTGCAGTATTGCGGGACACAAAATCGCGCACAGAAAGTAGATGCAAATAAAAGTTGATTGCCGCAAGTGCGCGAGTTTTGTTTTGAGCGCAAACTCATAAGGGGCAAAAAGCGCGAAGTGAAATCGCACTTTTTGCGAAATAGAAGTCTGATAAGGTGTGAGCATGACGAGTCGCCGTTCAAGAGACTGCCGGCGTTCGCAGGGCGAACGCCCCGTGAGTGCCGAGCCGAGCTTCGCAGT
>CANDBF010000032.1 GCA_947382865.1 uncultured Clostridia bacterium | reverse complement strand
CAGCAGCCGCTCGGCGGTAAGGCGCAGTTCGGCGGACAGCGTTTCGGAGAAATGGAAGTTTGGGCGCTCGAAGCGTACGGCGCGGCGAATATGTTGCAGGAGATACTCACGGTCAAGTCCGACGACGTCGTGGGACGCGTCAAGACCTACGAATCCATCGTCAAAGGCAGCAATATATCCGAGCCCGGCATTCCCGAATCCTTCAAGGTTCTCGTCAAGGAATTGCAGAGTCTGGGTCTGGATATCAAGGCGCTCACCGAGGACAGAGACGAGGTCAAGCTGCGCGATTACGATGACGAACTCGACTTTGATACGCCCGCCGCGAAGCACGACGAGCTTAAAGAAATCGATATTATGGCGGACGGAGATATATTCGCGGGCTTCGGAATGGACGGCAAGTCGGACGATGCGACGAGTCTGTTCGACACCGATGACGATGACGAGAGCATATTCAGCGCGCTCACCGAGGGCACTCCCGATATGAGCGATATCTTCGGCACCGGCGATTCCGACGAAGAGTGATAGGAGGACATTATGTACGAACTTAGCAATTTTGACGCTATTCAAATAGGTATCGCCTCTCCCGAGAAGATCAGAGAATGGTCCTACGGCGAGGTCACCAAACCCGAAACTATAAACTACCGTACGCAAAAGCCCGAGAGAGACGGTCTGTTCTGCGAAAGGATTTTCGGACCTACTCGCGACTGGGAATGCCACTGCGGAAGATATAAGAGAATCCGCTACAAAGGCGTTATCTGCGAAAAGTGCGGAGTAGAAGTCACCAAATCCAAGGTGCGCCGCGACAGAATGGGACATATCGAGCTCGCCTGCCCCGTCACCCACATCTGGTATCTGAGAGGCGTTCCGTCGAGAATAAGCATTCTTCTCGACATTTCGCCCAAGGAGCTCGAACAGGTCGTGTACTTCGTATCCTATATCGTGCTCGACGCGGGCAACGTTTCCGAGATAAAGAAAAATCAGGTCATCTCCGACAAAGAATACCGCGATCTGCTTGATAAGTACGATTCCAAGGATTTCAGAGTAGGAATGGGCGCGGAAGCGGTGAAGGAACTGTTGATGGAGGTCGACCTCGATAAGGAAAGCGAATCCTTAAAGGCGATTATCAACAATTCCGTGGGACAGAAGAGACTAAAAGCCGTCAAACGTCTGGAAATCGTCGAAGCGTTCCGTCGCTCGGGAAATAAGCCCGAATGGATGGTGCTCGACGTCGTGCCCGTGCTTCCTCCCGAATTGAGACCTATGGTTCAGCTCGACGGCGGCAGGTACGCTACAAGCGACCTCAACGACCTTTACAGAAGAGTTATCAACCGCAACAACCGCCTCAAAAAGCTCAAAGAGCTGGGCGCGCCCGAAATCATCGTTCACAACGAAAAGCGTATGTTGCAGGAGGCTGTCGACGCGCTTATCGACAACGGTAGGCGCGGCAAGGCGGTGTCCGGCGCGGGCAACAGGGATCTGAAATCGCTCACGGGTATGCTTCGCGGCAAGCAGGGACGTTTCCGTCAGAACCTGCTCGGAAAGCGCGTGGACTACTCGGGACGTTCGGTTATCGTAGTAGGACCCGAGCTCAAGCTCTATCAGTGCGGTCTTCCTAAGGAAATGGCGCTCGAGCTCTTCAAGCCGTTTATTATGAACAAGCTCGTAGAGCGCAATCTCTGCCACAATATCAAGAGCGCGAAGCGTTTCGTGGATACGGGCAAAAATCAGGTGTGGGATATCCTCGAAGAGATTATCAAGGACCACCCCGTATTGCTCAACCGCGCTCCTACGCTCCACAGACTGGGTATTCAGGCGTTCGAGCCCGTGCTCGTCGAGGGCAGAGCGATAAAGCTCCATCCGCTCGCCTGCGGCGCGTTCAACGCGGACTTCGACGGCGACCAGATGGCTGTTCACGTACCCCTTTCCATCGAGGCGCAGGCAGAGGCGAGAATACTTATGCTCTGCACCAACAATATTTTGAAGCTCAGCGACGGCAAGCCTATCGTTTCGCCTACGCAGGATATGGTCATAGGCTCCTACTATCTTACGATAGTGCGCCCCGGCGCGGTCGGCGAGGGCAACCGTTACAGCTCCTTCGACGAAGCGGTGATGGCTTATCAGGAAAAGGCGCTTACGCTTCAATCGCTATGCTATATCCGCGTTCCCGTTGAAAACGAGGACGGCACCAAGGGCTATAAGCTGTTGCACACGACTCTCGGCCGTTGCATATTCAACGCCAATATCCCGCAGGACTTGCAGTTTGTGGACAGAAGCGTCGAAGACTTTAACGGTCAGCTCGAAGTCGAGGGCATACTCGGCGTAAACGCTTGCATCGATCAGGAGCAGTTCGGCAAAATCGTAGAGCTGCTTCGCGGCACGGCGAAAGCCGATTCGTATGCGTGCGCGCGTACAATATTAAAGAGAAAGGATCTGACGGACGCGCAAATCGATAAGCTCGCTCAGATAATAAAGGAAGCGGGTGATATAAATATCGCCGACGTCAAGCAATACGGACGCGAAATCACGGCTCTTCGCGAGGCGATACAAAAGGTGCTCGGCAAGAAAGCCATGGCTATCGGCAAGAAGCAGCTTTCTATGATAGTCGACAACTGCTTCAAGTATCACGGCGCGACCGAGACCGCAGAAATGCTGGACAAGATCAAGGCGCTCGGCTACAAGTATTCCACAATCGGCGCGATAACGGCTTCGGTATTCGATATGCATATCCCCGGCGACAAGAAGAAGATAGTCGCTGACGCGGAGGCGCAGGTCGTCAAAATCGAGCGTATGCACGCCCGCGGCGTGTTCTCGGACGAGGGACGTTACAAGGAAATTATCAAGATATGGAAGGACGCCGCAGACAAGGTTGAGGACGAGCTCAAAAAGGGTCTGGACGATTTCAACCCGATATGGATGATGGCAAACTCAGGCGCGCGCGGAAGCATGGGACAGATTCGTCAGCTCGCAGGTATGCGCGGACTTATGGCGGACCCCTCGGGCAGAACGATAGAGCTTCCCGTCCGCTCCTCCTTCCGTGAAGGACTTTCCGTTTTGGAATACTTCATCTCCTCGCACGGCGGAAGAAAGGGACTTGCCGACACCGCTCTTAAAACGGCGGACTCGGGTTATCTTACAAGACGTCTCGTCGACGTATCGCACTCCGTCATCGTACGCGAAACGGACTGCGGCGACACCAAGGGCACGTTTATCACCGCTATCAGAGACGAAAAGAGCGTTATAGAGGCTCTTGCCGACAGAATCGCGGGAAGATACACCATAAACGAGGTGGTAAACCCCGAAACCGGCGAAGTTATCTGTGAAGCGGACACGCTCATCTCGACGGATAAGGCAAAGGAAATAGACAACGTTCTTACGTCCTACTGGGTCAAGAACGGCTCGGATATGCACAATCAACCGGGCGTGCTCATTCGCTCCATTCTCACCTGTAAGACGAGAAACGGCGTATGCGTCAAGTGCTACGGCAAGAATATGGCTTCGGGCAATCCCGTCAAAATCGGTGAGGCGGTCGGCATAATCGCGGCGCAGTCGATAGGCGAGCCCGGTACGCAGCTGACGATGAGAACCTTCCACTCGGGCGGCGTCGCGACCGACGACGACATCACTCAGGGTCTGCCCCGTGTAGAAGAACTGTTCGAGGCGCGCAATCCTAAGGGTAAAGCCGTCATCACAGAGAACAACGGCGCGGTGCATATCTCGGACGACCGCCGTCTTATCTCGGTTACGGGTCCCGACGGAGACGCCAAGGAATATGCCATCCCCTACAACGCGAACATCCTCGTGCAGGAGGGCGAAATCATCGGCGCGGGCGACGCGCTCACAAAGGGCTCCATCAACCCGCAGGATATGCTCCGTGCAAAGGGCGTAAAGGGCGTGCAGGAGTATATCGCAAAGGAAGTCCAGTCCGCATACCGCACCGCGGGCGTCGAAATCAACGACAAGCACGTCGAGGTCATCGTAAGACAAATGCTGCGTAAGGTCAGGATTGAAAATCAGGGCGACACGGATATGCTCGCAGGTACTCTTGTGGATCTGTTCACCTACGAGGACGAAAACGAAAAGGTGCTCGAAAACGGCGGAGTTCCCGCAAGCGCGAAGCGCACGTTGCTCGGAATCACAAAGGCGGCGCTCGCAACGGAATCCTTCCTCTCGGCCGCTTCCTTCCAAGAGACGGCGAAGGTGCTTGCCGAGGCTGCAATCAACAACAGAATCGACCCGTTGCTCGGCTTGAAGGAGAACGTCATAATCGGCAAGCTCATTCCCGCGGGCACAGGTATGAAGTGCTACAAGAACATTACTCCCGTACACGTTTCCACGATAGAAGAGGAGCGCAGGGAGGACGTGCTCGGAGCCGTCGAACAGGACATCGACGGATATGATTTCAATTTGGAGACTTTCGGCTCGGAGGAATAATGGACAAAAGATATTTTACATCCGAAAGCGTGACCGAGGGACATCCCGATAAGGTCTGCGACCAGATTGCCGACGCAATTCTCGACGACATAATTGCGGAGGACGCCTCCGCAAGGGTCGCCGTAGAGGTCTGCGCCACGACGGGAATGGTGATGGTGTTCGGCGAGGTTACGACCGAGGACCATTATGCCGATATCCCCGCGATAGTCAGGGATGTCATAAAGGATATAGGCTACAACGACAGCTCGCTCGGGTTCGACTATAAAACCTGCGCGGTGTTGAGCTCTATCGACGAGCAGTCCCCCGATATCGCGCTCGGCGTGAACGACGCGACGGACAAGGACGGCGACGACGAGTGTGAAAGCATAGGCGCGGGCGATCAGGGAATGATGTTCGGATATGCCTGCGACGAGACGGAGGAGCTTATGCCACTTCCCATCACGCTTTCGCACGCGCTCACGAGGAGACTCACCGAAGCGCGTAAGAGCGGCGAGCTGGAATGGCTTCGCCCCGACGGAAAGGCGCAGGTCACCGTCGAGTACATAGACGGAGTGCCCGAGAGAGTGGACACGGTTGTGGTAAGCTGTCAGCACGCTGAGTATATCGACCTCGACACAATCGAGCGCGAAATCATCGAGTGCGTCATAAACAAGGCTATCCCCGCGGAGTATCTCGACGACGATACGAAGATATACGTCAATCCGACGGGCAGATTTGTGATAGGCGGACCTATGGGCGACAGCGGCGTCACGGGCAGGAAAATAATCGTCGATACGTACGGCGGATTCTGTCCTCACGGCGGCGGCGCGCTGAGCGGAAAGGACCCCACAAAGGTGGACAGAAGCGCGGCTTATATGGCGCGTTACGTGTGCAAAAATCTGGTTGCGTCGGGGATTTGCCGCAAGGCGGAATTGCAGGTGGCGTACGCGATAGGCATGGCGCATCCCGTCTCCGTCTACGTGAACACGTACGGCACGGGTGTCGTGGACGACGAAAAGATTGCCGCTATCGTGTCTGAGGTCTTCGATTTGAGACCGATGGCAATCATAAAAAATCTTAAACTCAACCGACCCATATACAGAGCCACCTCCAACTACGGACACTTCGGGCGCAATGGCTTCAGTTGGGAAGAGACGGACAGAGTGGACGACATAAAAGAAGCGCTGAAAAAGTACAATTTTTAAGTACGCATGAAAAACGGTGGGAAAAGCCTTGGGAGAAGCCTATCGTTTTTTTATATACTCGCGCCGAATGGCTTTTGCGCCGGATGTCTCACGTAAAATGCGATACAATCGCATTTTACGTACGCACAGCGACAACGAAACTGAAAGTTAGTGTTATACATTAGCTTTTGGTTGTCGCGTGTGCTGTGAGCGCAAACGCCTCGCAAAATTTGAACGGAGCTTCAAATTTTGCTGTAAGGGGCAAAAGCGCGAAGTGAATTCACACTTTTGAGAAAATAAATTTATGTCGCGCTATGCGCGCAAGCGGATAAATAATAAGTTTGCGCGAACGTGACGGAGATTTGTGGTAGAAGAGACTGTCAGCGCGCTAAGCGCGCTTGTACTTGCACTTGGCTTGATAAGGTGGACACAACGTATACTTTTTCAAGGGACTATTTGAATACCAATGCGCACTTAACGCGCTTGCACTTGGCTTGATAAGGTGTGAGCACGACGTAAATACATTCAAGAGACTGTACCGGCGCGTGCAGGGCGCGCGCCAACCCGAGTGCCGAGCTTGACGCTCTGTACAAGCGAACAGGCAATTTCGTTTTCTGCATGTGAGCGAGTGATATAAACAGAGATCTATGCTTGTATATGCGAGCGCCGTAAGGAGCGTAGCGACGGAATAGCGATTGTTGACTGAAAGTCCAATCGCGTTGTGTTCACCCGCCGAAGGCTTGCGGAGAGGCTCACTTGGAAAACCCATCGGGGTTCCCACAAAACGTCCCTGTTTTGTGGGGGTTAAAAGTGAGAGACCGCAATAGGGGGAACACATGAGTAAGGGGGAATTTTAATTAAAGTTTTCGACGTACTCTTTTGTAGAGTATGTAAAACGGATAAAGACAAATGCAATTACAGGGCGAAATCGTAAAAATTATATTTTCAAGTTCCGATACGGGATATACCGTGCTCGATATGAAATGCGAGGACAGTGTTTTCACCGTTGCGGGGATTTTTCCGCCTGTAAGCGAAGGTCAAAATATAACCGTCGACGGAAAGCTCAAAAAGACGCAGTACGGCATGCAACTTTCCGCGGACAAGGTCGCCGTGAGTCAGCCGTCGAAATTGACGGGTATTGTCAAATTTTTGTCTAGCGGACTTATTCACGGCATCGGTCCCGTCACGGCGGAGGCTATCGTAAGCAAATACGGCGTCAACTCCTTGGAGATGATGAAGTATCCTGTCGAAATCGCTAAGGTCAAGGGAGTTTCGCTCAAAAAAGCGACGGAATTCTGTATGAATTATGTCAAGCTGCAAAAGATGCAGGACTCCGTCATATTTTTGCAGAAGCTGGGCATATCCATAAACCTCGCGCTCAAAATCTACAAGATTTACGAGACGAAGACGGAGGATAACGTACGTAAAAACCCGTATATGCTCGTCGACGATATAGACGGCATAGGCTTCGCGACGGCGGACAGAATCGCGGCGGAGCTCGGGATAGGCAGAGACAGCGATTACAGAATATGCGCGGCAATCACGTACTTGCTCAAAGACGCGGCGGTGCGCGCGGGGCACAACTATCTGCCCGAGGACGAGCTTCTGCCCGCCGCGCTCGAACTGCTCGCGCTCGAATGCGAGGACGCGCAGGAGCGCGTAAGCTACAATATAAACGATATGGTTATGCTCGGCGACCTAGTGCGTTACGACACGGGCGAGCATATCGCGATTGTGCTCAAACGCAATTTCAATATAGAGCGCAATATCGCAAGGAATCTTCTGCGACTGAGGCAGGAAGCCGCGGATTTCAGAGTGGATATAGGCTATGAGGTGAAAAGATTTGAAGCGACGGCAGGCTTCGAGCTTCATCCGAATCAAGCCGAGGCTGTCAGACAGGCAATTCAGAACGGGGTGCAGATTGTGACGGGAGGACCGGGAACGGGCAAGACGACGATAGTCAAATGCATACTCAATCTGTTTAGGAATCTCGGGCAGAGGGTCGCGCTCTGCGCGCCGACGGGCAGAGCGGCAAAACGACTGTCGCAGGCTACGGGAGCGGACGCGAAGACCATACACCGAATGCTGGATTTGGATTGGAAAAACGGCGAGGGTCATTTCACCTACAACGAGCATACGAGGCTCCCGCTCGATGTCATAATCGTGGACGAAGTCAGTATGGTGGACGAGTTTGTTTTCAACGCTCTTATCAACGCTTTGGACAGAGGGTGCCGCCTTATTCTCGTAGGCGATAAGGATCAGCTTGCGTCGGTGGGCGCGGGCAACGTGCTCAACGACCTTATCAAGTGCGGCGAATTCCCCGTGAGCTATCTCACCCATATTTACAGACAGTCGGAGACCAGCAAAATAGTGCCCAACGCGCACAGGATAAACAACGGCGAAATGCCCGAGTTCGACAACAGAAGCGACGACTTTTTCTTCGAGGAGAGGCAGAGTTCGGAGGAGATATGCGCGAGCACTCTCGCGCTAGTGACAAAGAGGCTTCCCAAGTTCCTGAATATGAAGCCCGCGGACATACAGGTGCTGTGCCCCATGAAGCGAAGCCTTGCGGGAACTCTCAATCTGAACAGGGAATTGCAGAGCGCGATAAATCCTCCGTCGCCGAAAAAGAAGGAATTCCGTTACGGCGAGTTCACTTTCCGCGAGGGAGACAAGGTCATGCAGATGCAGAACAACTATCAGCAGGAGTGGTCGCAGACCGTGGGAAGCAGGACGGAGCGCGGCACGGGAGTTTTCAACGGAGACATCGGCATAATCGACAGTATAAATATGCAGATTATGCAGTTTACAGTGCGTTTTGATGACGATAAAGTGGCGATTTATCAATTTTCCGATGCGGAACAGATATCTCTCGCCTATGCCATAACCATTCACAAATCGCAGGGAAGCGAGTTCGACGCGGTGGTCATCGCGCTTGACGCCAACTATATGCTGCAAACAAGAAACCTTTTGTACACCGCGGTCACAAGGGCGAAAAGAGTCGTTGTAATATCGGGCTCTAAGACGACGGTACAGCGTATGGTGCGCAACAACGAGACCTCGCGCAGGTATTCGCTGCTCATAAACCTTATCGCGCAGGAAGTTGCGGGAGGCGCATATGACAGATATTAAAAAGTCTCGGCAGGAGAGCGCGGAAGGGAAAAGCAAGGGCAGATTGAAGAATGCGGTATGGAAGGTGAAAAATGCGTTTTTCGGCGCGCTGTTTCCACGCAGCGTAACCTGCGACGTATGCGGTGAGGAGATGAGCGTCAAGTCGCGCTACTGCCTGTGCGGAGAGTGCATGAGTAAGCTCGAAGTCACGGGCGATCACGTCTGTCTTGCTTGCGGAGTTCCGATGAGCGACGAGGCGGACTACTGTATGCGGTGTCAGAACGTGAAGAGCGAATTTGTGAGAAACAGGTCGCCGCTCGTATACGACGGTACGGCGAGGGATATTATACACCGCCTGAAATTCGGCGGGAAGAAGTATCTTGCAGAAACGCTCGGCGCGTTTATGTCCGACGAGTATCTGAAAAGCAGAATGGAATGCGATATCGCTGTGTACGTGCCTATGACGGAAGCCGAGGAGAAAAAGAGAGGCTTCAATCAGTCGGAGCTGCTCGCCCGCGAGGTCGGCGCAAGGCTCAACATTCCCGTACTGCCCGCGCTTGTGAAAACGAGGGAAACCGCTACGCAGAAATTGTTGAGCGGCAAGGAAAGAGCGCAGAACCTCAAAGGCGCGTTCGCCTGCGTATTCGAGGAGGTCAAGGGCAGAAGAATCTTGCTTATAGACGACGTATTTACGACGGGAGCTACCGCTTCCGCCTGCGCCGCCGCCCTGCTCAAAGGCGGAGCGAGAGATGTGAGCGTACTCACCGCCGCGGTGACAAAGCTGAAAATACCCGTCGAAAGCGAGGACGGCACGCCCGCAATCTGACGGTCAATCCGACGGTTAAAGAATTTGCAAATCCGTACAATAGTCTGCAAATCCTTGTAAAGAGAGCCGATTCGGTGTAGAATTGGTTTATTATAAAAAATACGCGCGCGTAGTACGCACGGAGGAAATATGTCAATTTTCAACGACAACGACAGAAAAGTCAAAAAGCTGAGGAAGATAGCGTTTAAGGTGGACGCTCTCGCTCCCGTATATAAGGATATGAGCGACGAGGAGCTCGTCTCGCAGACGGACATTCTCAAAGCGAGGCTGGAAAATGAAACGCTTGACGATATTCTGCCCGACGCGTACGCGGTGGTCAGAGAGGCGGGCGAAAGAGTGCTCGGCATGCGCCATTTCTTTGTGCAGATAATGGGCGGCATCGCGCTTCATCAGGGCAGAATTGCCGAGATGGCTACGGGCGAAGGAAAGACGCTCGTCGCAACGCTTCCCGCATATCTCAACGCGCTTGCGGGCAAGGGAGTGCACGTAGTCACCGTCAACGACTATCTGGCGACGCGCGACGCGGCGTGGATGGGCAAGCTGTACAAGTTTTTGGGACTCTCCGTCGGAGTGGTCGTGCCTGGGATGCAACCCGAGCAGAAGCGTGCGGCGTACGAGTGCGATATAACCTACTGCACCAACAACGAGCTCGGCTTCGACTTTTTGCGCGATAATATGGTGGTGCGAAAGTCCGACAAGGTTCAGCGCGAACTGAGCTTCGCTATTATCGACGAGGTGGACTCCATCCTCATCGACGAGGCGCGTACCCCGCTTATAATCTCGGGCAGGGGCGGCAAGTCCGGCGAGATGTACAAGTCCGCCGACAACTTTGCAAAGCAGTGCCGCGAGGGCGAGGATTTCACGATAGAGGAAAAGGAAAAGACAATTATGCTCACCGACGACGGCGTAGCCAAGGCGGAGCGTTTCTTCCGAGTGGAAAACCTTACGGACTTAAATAATACGGATTTATATCACCACATACAGCAGGCGCTCAAAGCGCACTTCATTATGAAGCGCGACAAGGACTATATCGTGAGCGACGGCGAGGTGCTTATCGTCGACGAGTTTACGGGACGCATTATGATAGGCCGCCGCTACAACGAGGGTCTGCATCAGGCGATAGAAGCCAAGGAGCACGTGGTTATTCGCAGCGAGAACAAAACTCTTGCGACGATAACTTTCCAGAATTTCTTCCGTATGTACCATAAGCTCAGCGGTATGACGGGTACGGCGAAGACGGAAGAGGAGGAGTTCCAGAGCATATACGCGCTCGACGTCGTGACCATTCCTCCGAATAAGCCGTCGCAGAGAAAGGACGAGCACGACCAGATTTACACCAAAATCGGCGGGAAGATGACGGCTATCGTAGGCGATATTATCGAAAGTCACGAGAAGGGTCAGCCCGTGCTCGTGGGTACGATATCCGTTGAAAAGTCGGAGGAGCTCAGCGATATTCTGCGCCGCAAGGGCATAGTGCACAACGTGCTCAACGCCAAGTTCCACAAGCAGGAGTCGGAGATTATAGCGCAGGCGGGCAGGTTCGGCGCGGTCACGATAGCCACCAATATGGCGGGTCGCGGAACGGATATTATGCTCGGCGGCAACCCCGATTTTCAGGCTAAGCAGAAGATGGAAAAAGACGGCTATCCTCTCGAGGTCATAGAGCTTGCAAGTTCCCCGCACCCGAGCGACGACGAGGAAATCATAAAGGCTAAGGAAGTATACAGGTATCACTACGAGGCGTTCAAGAAGAACTGCGACGAGGAAAAGGAAAAGGTCATCGCCGCAGGGGGACTGCGCATTATAGGCACCGAGAGACACGAGAGCCGCCGCATAGACAACCAGCTGCGCGGACGCGCGGGTCGTCAGGGCGACGTGGGCAGCACGGTGTTTTATATTTCCCTCGAAGACGACGTTGCGCGTATATTCGGCGGAGACAGGCTCAAAATGTATCTCGACCGTTTCAGCTTCCCCGACGATATACCTATTTCCAACCCGATAATCACGAGGCAGGTCGAGAGCGCTCAGCGCAGGTTCGAGGGCAGAAACTTCTCCATAAGGAAGCAGGTGCTCAGCTACGACGACGTTATGAACGCGCAGCGCGAAATCATATATAATGAGCGCGGCAAGGTTCTTGACGGAATGGATGTGCACGAACAGATTCTCTCTATGATCGACGACCTCGCAATCGAAATCATCGAGTATTACGCGGACTACAAGACCGACTACAACACGTGGGACTACGACGCGTTCAACGCTTCGCTGGAAAAGAGGATGCTGCCGCAGGGGAGCAACGTCATGAACGCCGAGCTGTGCTCCTGCTACAACGTGCATATTCTCAAGGACGCGGTTATGAAAATCGCCCTCGAGGACTTCAACAATAAGGTGGAAACTCTGGAAAAGGACGGCTTCGACTTTAAGGAGCTGGAAAGGGTCGTGCTTCTCAAAACCGTCGACTCCAAGTGGATGGACCATATCGACGCTATGGACGCGTTGCGTCGCGGCATAGGGCTTCGCGGCTACGGACAGCGCGACCCCGTCATCGCATACCGTCAGGAGGGCTGGGAGATGTTTGAGGATATGGTGAACAGAATCCATACCGAAACCGCTTCCATACTCCTCAAGGTTCACGTAGAAAAGCGCGAGGACGACGGCGAAGCCAAGCTCAGTCAGCAGATAGCCTCCGCCAGAAAGACGGTGTCGAACGCGGGTAAAAAGGTCGGCAGAAACGACCCGTGTCCCTGCGGCTCGGGTTTGAAATACAAAAACTGTTGCGGCAAAAATAACTGATTGTATTCGCAAAAACAGCAGTTTATCCGTCAAAAAGTAATGGATAAACAGTATATTATGCATATAAATAAGCGAATTATGACATTCAAATCCGCAAGGTCGGAAATGCAAATAAACGGACTATCGGTGCACAATTATGACAGACTATAACGAAATAAGAAATCAGCTTAAAGAGATGCGTGCGGAAATGGTGCGCGCATACGAGAGCATAAATCCCGACAAGCTAAGGGAGCGTATCGCGGAGCTTTCCGAAATACAGAATGCGGACGGCTTTTGGGACGACGCGGAAAACGCAAGAAAGGTGTCAAAAGAGATAAGCCAGCTGCAGAGTAAAATAGAAAAGTTTGAAAAGATGATAGCGCGTATAGACGACTCCGCCGATATGGTCGATATCGTGGAGCTGGAAGCGAGCGAGGAAGAGGACGAGGCACTGATAGCCTCCGTCAACGAGCTCAATGGACAGGTGGAAAACCTGTCGCTTGCAACTTTGCTTAGCGGCAAGTACGATTCGCTTAACGCCATACTCACACTGCACGCGGGCGCGGGCGGCACCGAGGCTCAGGACTGGTGCTCTATGCTGTACAGAATGTACACGCGCTACGTAGAGCGCGAGGGCTGGACTTGCAGTGAACTGGACTTTCTGTCGGGCGACGAGGCGGGCATAAAGAGCGTGACGTTCAGAGTGGAGGGCGACAACGCCTACGGCTATCTCAAAGCGGAAAAGGGAGTGCACCGTCTTGTGCGTATTTCCCCTTTCGACGCTAACGCGAGACGGCATACGTCGTTCGCTTCTTTAGAGGTTATGCCCGAAATCATCGACACTACGGAAATCGAGATACGACCCGAGGATTTGAAAGTGGACACGTACAGGAGCAGCGGCGCGGGCGGTCAGCACGTCAACAAGACGGAGAGCGCCATACGCATTACCCACCTGCCTACGGGCATTATCGTGGCGTGTCAGAACGAGCGCAGCCAGATACAGAACAGGGAAGTCGCAATGCAGATGCTCCGCTCCAAGCTCATCGAAAAGCGCGAGCGCGAGCGCGAGGAGGAAGCCGCGGCGATAAGCGGACAGCTCAAAAAGATAGAATGGGGCAGTCAGATAAGGAGCTACGTATTCTGCCCGTACACTATGGTCAAGGACCACCGCACGGGCTACGAGACGGGCAACGTGCAGGCGGTTATGGACGGAGACCTCGAAGGCTTCGTCAACGAATATCTGAAACTGAGTTCCATACAGAAGTAAAACGGCATAGAAATGAACGGATTGAGCGCAAAGGACAGCATAACCGTGCTCGCGATAGAGTCGAGTTGCGACGAGACGGCGTGCGCGGTGGTCAGGGACGGGAGAACCGTCCTTTCAAACGTTATAGCCACGCAGATCGAGATACACCGCAGATTCGGCGGCGTAGTTCCCGAAATCGCAAGCCGCAACCATACCTTGGCTATCGAGAACGTCGTAAAGGAGGCTATGGAGCGCGCGAACGTCACAAAGGACGATATAGACGCAATAGCGGTGACCTACGGCGCGGGCTTGCTGGGCGCGCTGCTCGTGGGAGTTAATTTCGCAAAAGGACTGGCGTATGCCTGGGGGAAGCCGCTATTTGCGGTTTCGCATGTAAAGGGACATATCGCTGCCAATTATATCGACAGCGATTTGGAGCCGCCCTACCTCTGTCTGCTTGCAAGCGGCGGGCATACGGCGATAGTCAAGGTAGAAGATTACGAGCGCATAACGCTCCTTGCGAGCAGTCGCGACGACGCGGCGGGAGAGGCGTTCGACAAGGTGGCGAGAGTGCTGGGTCTGCCTTATCCGGGAGGACCCGAAATACAGAAAAAAGCGAGAGAAGGGAAGGTTGCTTTCGACATGCCAATTCCAAAATCGAGCGGTTTAGATGACCTGTATTTCAGTTACAGCGGACTCAAAACTTATGTTATAAATCTCGTGCACAGGCTGGAACAAAGAGGCGAGGAATTGCCTGCGGGCGACATAGCGGCGAGCTTTCAGAATGCCGCGATATCACAGCTCATAGACGGGCTTAGAGTCGCGATGAAGAGCACGGGTATAAGGAAAATCGCAATAGCGGGCGGAGTGAGCGCCAACGAGGAGCTTCGCAGAAGAGCGGACGGACTGTCGGAGGACGGCGCGGAGGTGCGCTATCCGAAGCTGATATATTGCACGGACAACGCCGCTATGATAGGAGCTGAGGCGTATTTTATGATAAGGAGCGGCGCGCAGGAGAGCGGACTGTCGTTGGACGCGAAAGCAACGGTGCCCCTTGCATAGTGCGTACAAGGCGAGCGGTCTGCAAGGGGATATGTCGGGTACTCTAAAAGAAATAGCCCCACCCAATCCTTTCGGCGCCTGCCGCTCGAATTAGGAACGTAGTCTTTTTTCTTCCCGTCGCTTGCGGGGGCAATCGGCGCTCGCCTATTGGCATAGAGCGCAGTTTATGTCACTCGGCCGCAAACGAAAATAAATAAAGCTGTACTGCGAAGCTCGGCTCGGCGTTTACGGGGGGGCGTTCGCCCCTGCGAACGCTGACAATCTCTTGAACAGCGACTCGCCGTATACACGCCTTATCAAGCAGCTGGATTCGGCTCGGCGCTTATGGGGAGCGATTGTGCCCGCGTGACCGCGCTCACACCACATATAGTTGCCTTTATATATTATATAAAAAAATTTAAGAATTTTAATTCAAGCGTTTGACATTGGAGTGCATTGTTGCTAGAATGATATCGCTTACGAATATCGTGAGCAGTTTTTAACTTTGCAAAAAGTATGGAAAGAGAAAAACTCGTAGAATTGCTAAACCGTTCTTCAAAAGTTGTCGGTTCCAAACAGGTTTTGAAGGGCATTTCCGACGGTACTGTCAGGTGTGTGATAGTGGCGGCGGATGCCGACGCGGAATTGAGGAAGAAAATCGTTGCGGCAGCAAGCGCGCGCGGGGTGAAAATCGAGAGGACGCCGTCCAAACGGCAGCTCGGTGACGCCGCGGGCGTGGAGGTTGCGGCGGCGGTCGTCGGAATCGTCGAGCGTAGGCGATAGATAATGAACTGCACCGTAGGGTTGCGGGTACGTTCGAAAAATCTCATAGGAGGAACAAGGATGCCGACCATCAATCAATTGATAAGAAAGGGTAGAGAGAGACAGGTAAAAAAATCGTTGACGCCTATCATGGAGCAATGTCCGCAAAAGCGCGGAATTTGCCTGAGCGTTACGACGACTTCTCCCAAGAAGCCGAACTCGGCTTTGCGTAAAATCGCAAGGGTGCGTTTGGTCAACGGAATGGAGGGAACCGTCTATATCCCCGGCGAAGGTCACAATCTTCAGGAGCACAGCGTTGTCCTGATACGTGGCGGACGTGTGAAGGACCTGCCCGGTGTGCGTTATCACATCATTCGTGGCGCTCTTGATACTGCAGGCGTTGCAAAACGCGGACAGGCAAGATCCAAGTACGGTGCAAAACGCCCCAAAAAATAATTTTTGAACGTATAATACAGATTTTTAGGAGGTAAATATGCCAAGAAGAAGCGGCGTGCTGAAAAGAGACGTATTGCCCGACCCTATATACAACAGCAAGGTTGTGACCAAGCTCGTCAATCAGGTTATGCTGGACGGCAAAAAGGGTACGGCGCAGGAAATCGTCTATGAGGCATTAAACATAGCATCCCAGAAGCTCGGACAGGAGCCTATGGATATATTCAACAAAGCGCTTGAAAACGCGATGCCCGTTCTCGAAGTCAAGGCGAGAAGGGTAGGCGGTTCGAGCTATCAGGTCCCTATGGAAATAAGACCCGAGCGCAGACAGACCCTCGCCATCCGCTGGCTGGTCACGTTTGCAAGAAAGAGAGGCGAGAAGACCATGGATCAAAGGCTTGCGGGCGAGCTTGTGGACGCCTACAACCTTACGGGCGGCGCAGTCAAGAGAAAGGACGAAATGCACCGTGCCGCCGAAGCAAACAAGGCGTTTGCGCATTATAGGTGGTAGTTATGGCTAAGCAATATGCTCTTGATAAGGTGAGAAATATCGGCATCATGGCACACATAGACGCCGGTAAGACCACCACAACCGAGCGAATACTTTATTACACCGGCGTCAACAGAAAGCTTGGAGAGACCCATGACGGCTCCGCTACGATGGACTATATGGATCAAGAGCGCGAGAGAGGTATCACGATTACTTCTGCCGCTACGACCGCGATTTGGAGAGGATGTCAGATAAACATCATCGACACCCCCGGTCACGTGGACTTCACGGTCGAGGTCGAGCGCAGTCTGAGAGTTCTCGACGGTGCGGTGGCGGTTTTCTGCGCTAAGGGCGGCGTCGAACCGCAGTCCGAAAACGTATGGAGACAGGCGGATACCTACAAGGTCCCCAGAATTGCGTTTGTCAACAAGATGGACATCAACGGCGCGGATTTCTTCAACGCCGTCGCAATGATGAAGGAAAGACTGGGCGCGAACGCGGTGCCGATTACCCTGCCTATCGGAAAGGAATCCGAGTTCGGGGGAGTTATAGACCTGCTTACGATGCAGGCTGTCTATTTCGACCAGAAGGACAAGGGCGTCACCTACACGTATAAAGAAATCCCCGAGAGCTACAAGGCTCAGGCGGAGGAGTACCGTATCAAGGTGCTGGAAGCGGCGGCGGATTTCGACGAGGATATCTTCGAGAAGCTCATTATGGAGGATTACGAATCCATATCCCTCGAACAGCTCAAAACCGCTATTCGCAAGGGCACGATTGAGATGAGACTCAACCCCGTTCTGTGCGGAAGCTCGTACAAAAATACGGGCGTTCAGCTTATGCTTGACGCGGTTGTGGATTTCCTGCCCGCTCCTACGGACGTAGCGAGTATAGAGGGCGTCAATCCCAAGACCGACCAGCCCGAGCTCCGTCACCCCGGCGTGAACGAGCCGTTCAGCGCGCTCGTGTTCAAAATCCTTACGGACGAGTACGTGGGCAAGCTGTCGTTTATACGTATCTACTCCGGTTCGCTCACCGCAGGCATCTCCGTGTACAACACGGTCAAGGGTCAGCAGGAGAGAATAGGACGTATCCTTCGTATGAACGCCGACAACCGCGAGGACGTGGAAACCGCTTATGCGGGCGATATTGTCGCCGTTATCGGACTCAAAAACAGCACTACGGGCGATACTCTTTCGGATAAGAACAATCAGATTATTCTTGAAAACATGGTGTTCCCCGACCCCGTCATAAAGGTCGCGATAGAACCCAAGTCCAAGGCTTCGCAGGAGAAGATGAACCTTGCAATCGTCAAATTGCAGGAGGAAGACCCCACGTTTAAGGCGTACACGGACAAGGAAACGGGTCAGACCATCATCGCGGGTATGGGCGAGTTGCACCTCGATATCATTATCGACAGAATGCTGCGCGAGTTTAAGGTCGAGCTCAACGTAGGCGCCCCGCAGGTCAGCTACCGCGAGACGATTACAAAGCCCGTATCTCACGTGCGCGGACTGTTCAAACGTCAGTCGGGCGGTCACGGTCAGTACGGCGATATCGTCATCGATATCGAGCCCAATCCGAACGGCGGTCTTGAAATGGAGAACGTCATCGTCGGCGGCGCGGTCACCAAGGAATTTGCAAACGTCGCATGGGAAGGCATCAAGGAAGCCGCGCAGAGCGGATATCTCGCGGGCTACGAGTGCGTCGATTTCAAGGTCAGACTCGTCGACGGAAGCATGCATGAGGTCGACAGCTCGGAAATGGCGTTCAAGATCAGATCGGAAGAGCGTCGTGTAGGGAAAGAGTGTCTACGACAGTGTAG
>CANDBF010000031.1 GCA_947382865.1 uncultured Clostridia bacterium | reverse complement strand
GACGGCGAGGAATATGGGCGTTGACAATGCAATGCGCCAAATAGCGCGGTTTTTTACAGCTTTTGGATTATGGCGCCATCCTTAGTATCTTTCACAGAATATCCCAGCGCCGCAATCTGCGCGCGCAGCTCGTCCGCCCTTGCCCAGTCCTTATTCTTTTTCGCTTCCGCGCGGGCGCTCACAAGCTCCGTCACCTCTTCGGGTATCGCGCTTTGACCGTCGGCGTTTTTCGCCTCATAGGCGGATATAAACTTCTGCGGCTCCGCTTTGAACAGCCCGAGCAAGCCGTACGTCTCTCTCACCTGCCTTGCGTCGCGCACCGCCGACGGGTCGCCTGCTGCGAGCTTATTTTTCATCGTCTTGAATATCGCAAACAAATCCGCAAGCGCCTTTGCAGCGTTGAAATCGTCGTCCATAGCGCGGTTGAACGCGTCTTCGATATCCGCGTTGCCGCCCTCCGCTGCGAGTCCGCTGTTATCGACCTCCGCGAGTATCTTATAAAAGCCGTACATATGCTTGTCCGCGTCGGGGAAAAGCGTATCCGTGACATTGACGTCGCCTCTGTAATTTGTCTGCAAAAGCGCGTACTTTATCGTCTCGGGGCTGTATTTTTCAAGCAAATCTTCAAGCAGAATACTATTTCCTAGCGACTTGCTCATCTTCTGACCGTTGACCTTTATAAGCCCGTTGTGTATCCAATACTTTGCAAACGTCTTGCCCGTGAGCGCTTCCGTCTGCGCGATTTCATTCTCGTGATGGGGGAATATCAGATCTCTGCCGCCGCCGTGAATGTCTATCTGCTCCCCGAATGCCGCTCTGTTCATCGCGGAGCACTCGATATGCCAACCCGGTCTGCCCTTGCCCCAAGGGGATTCCCAATATACTTCGCCCTCTTTTGCGGACTTCCAGAGCGCGAAATCGAGGGGATTGCGCTTGTTCTCCTCATTCTCGATACGCACGCTCTCGTACGCGTCTTCCAGCTTCCTGCCGCTGAGTCCGCCGTATTTCCCGAAGCTCTCCACCGCAAAGTATACGTCGCCTCTTTCCGTGGCGTAGGCGTGTCCGCCGTCTATGAGCTTTTGCACAAAATCAATGATATTGTCGATATTCTCGGACGCTTTGAGCCAAATATCGGGGTCGTCCACCTCGAAGCGACGCATAAGCGCGTCTATGCGCTCAATCATCAAATTCGCATATTCGAGGGCGGGGATACCCGTCTCGTGCGAACGCGCGATTATCTTGTCGTCAACGTCCGTGTAGTTGCGCGCATATGTAACGTCGTAGCCCGACTTCACGAGGTATTTGCGGATAATATCGTAAATAAGCGCCTGATACGCGTGCCCGATATGCGCGTCGCCCGACACCGTGATGCCGCACGCGTACATTCTGACCCGCTTTCCTTCAAGAGGATTAAATTCTTCCTTTCTGCCAGTGAGCGTATTGTAAATTTTCATAAAACTTATCCTCCCGAAGGATTTGCAAATCTCAACTCTTGTCTCAAACGCGCCTGCCGTCAAGCCTTACGACGCGCCCCGGCACGCCTACGACGGTCGAGTGCGGCGGAACGTCTTTGAGCACCACGCTTCCCGCGCCGATTTTGCTGCCCTCGCCTATCCGCACCGCTCCGAGCACCTTTGCGCCCGCGCTTATCATAACTCCGTCTTCCACCGTCGGATGCCGCTTGCCCGTCTCCTTGCCGGTGCCGCCCAGCGTAACGCCCTGATACATCACGACGTCGTCGCCGACCTCCGCGGTCTCGCCTATCACGACTCCCACGCCGTGGTCGATAAACACGCGGCTTCCTATCTGCGCCGCGGGGTGAATATCCACGCCCGTCTTTATCTTCACGCGATAGGAAACGTACAGGGCAAGTCCCTTAAATCCCTTTGTCCAAAGCCTGTGCGCGTATCTGTACGCGCAAAGCGCCTTATAGCCCGTATAAGTCCGCCGCACGGTCTTGCGCGACGTTGCGGCGGGGTCGGTTTCCATAATTTTGTCGAGGTCGAGCCTCTTTAATGTTTTTATCGTCATCTTCGCCGTCGTCCTCAAAACGCACGCCGAAGAGACGGTTTTACTCCTCGTCCTCCGACGTGATAGCACTGTCTGTTTCGTCAGAAACGTGGGTTTTATCCTCGTTTTGTTCGGGATTAACCTCGTTTTCCGTCGACTTAGGCATTTCCGCCTTTTTCTTTCTTGCGGATTTTACAGGTTCTTCCGTAGTTGTTGCGGTTTCGCCGACGGGCTCTGCCGCTCTGTTTATCTTGGACGAGAATATAGAATCGCTGTCGCTGTTCTCCTCGCCGAAGAGTGCGTCGATTTCATCCTCGTATATGGTCTCCTTCTCGTAAAGAGCCTTGACCATGGCGTCCATTATAGGTCTGTTCTCTTTGAGAATATTCAGCGCGACCTGATACTGCTCGTCAAGGATATGCTTGACCTCGGCGTCTATTTTCGCCGCGACCTCGTCGCTGTAATTGAGCTGTGTCTGATAGTCGCGCCCGAGGAATACCTCCTCGCTCGCGCCGAGATACATATTGCCCAGAGTATCCGACATACCCCACTCGGTGACCATTTTACGCGCCATCTTGGACGCGCGCTGTATGTCGTTGGACGCGCCCGTGGAAACGTCCTTTATCACCAGCTCCTCCGCCGCTCTGCCTGCGAGAAGCATAGCGATATTGTCGAGCAGCTTGCCCTTGGTCATATGGTTGTCGTCCGTCTCGGGCAACGTGATGGTATATCCCGCCGCCATTCCGCGCGGAATGATGCTCACCTCGTGCACGCTGTCGCAGTGCTTCATCAGCTTTGCGACGATTGCGTGTCCGCTTTCATGATATGCGGTTATTCTCTTATCCGTTTCAGTCACTATGCGACTGCGCTTTGCGGGACCCGCCATAACCTTGTTCACCGCCTCGCTGATATCCTTCATCGCGATGAGCTTGCGGTTCTCGCGCGCGGCGAGTATAGCCGCCTCGTTGAGAATATTCTCGATATCCGCGCCCGTAAAGCCCGCGGTGAGCCTCGCAAGGCTCTTGAAGTTGACGTTTGCTTCTAACGGCTTGTTTCTGGAATGGACCTTGAATATCTCCTCTCTACCCTTGACATCGGGGACGTTGACATAAATCTGTCTGTCGAATCTACCGGGGCGCATAAGCGCGGGGTCGAGTATATCCGCGCGGTTGGTCGCCGCCATTACGATAATCGAGCTGCTCGCCTCGAAGCCGTCCATCTGCACGAGCAGCTGGTTGAGGGTCTGCTCTCTCTCGTCGTTGCCGCCGCCGAGTCCCGCGCCTCTCTGTCTGCCGACCGCGTCTATTTCATCAATGAAGATTATGCAGGGCATATTCTTTTTGGCTTGGTCGAACAAATCGCGCACGCGCGACGCGCCCACGCCTACGAACATTTCCACAAAGTCCGAGCCGCTTATGGAGAAGAACGGCACGTTCGCCTCGCCCGCGACCGCCTTCGCGAACAGGGTTTTACCCGTTCCGGGAGGTCCTACAAGCAAAACGCCGCGGGGAATCCTCGCGCCGATATCCGTGTATTTCTTGGGGAATTTCAAAAAGTCGACAATCTCCTGCAATTCCTGCTTTTCCTCTTCCGCGCCCGCGACGTCGTTGAATCGCACCTTGATATCGCGCACCTGATTTGCCGTCGTCTTGCCGAAGTTCATCGCCTGATTGTTTGCCGACATAGTCTTGCGGATTATGATAAATATGACAATCGCAAGCACCGCGTAAAGCAGAATGGGCAGCAGCAGGCTTGTAAACAGCGAGCCGCTTGACGGGTCGTCGTACTTCATGGGGATATTGCGGATACTGTCCGCAATCATCTTGGCTTCCGCTATGGCGTTTTCATCCTTACCCGCAGCTTCCGCCTCTATGCGGTCCGCCCAATCGCTCATCTGCTGCACAAGCATTGTGCGCGAGGGGATATTGGCGTAATAGTTCGCCCTCTTCTCGCCCTTTAAGCGTATCTGAACCTCATAGTTGCCGCTCACCGACAGGCTCTCGATTTTGCCCTGATACAGCCACGATTCTAGACTGTTTATGCCCTCGCCCACGCCCGAATACGCTATCTCCTTGGGCGCGGTCAGCCTGAGAGTCAGTATGACCGCCACGATGATGAGCACAATCAACAGGATTGTTATAATTATATTGCGTTTGGTAGATGATTTCATCTGTCCTCCTCTTTTACGTATACCAAAATAATACTTCTATATTATTACATACATTTAATTATTATAAAAACTTATCCCCATATTGTCAACTTACTTTGCCCGCACCCACATAGTATGTTACATTTTAAGCCTTAATTGTTAAAACATACTTAAACGCGCAGCTTCCAATTTTTAGTTGCGCAACGGCAATCAAAATTTGAAAATATCGCGTTAGATATATGAATAATCCAATTTTTTTTGTCATCAAGCGCCAAAAATACGCAATTCGACCGCTTGAAATCAAAAAATTGCGCTCTTTCGCTTTACAAAATTACGCTTATATTATATCATACATAAGTATTTTGAAAAATTATTCAACAATACGCAATCCTTTCCCGAAAGGGACAATAGACCGAAAGGAGGTAAGAAAATGGATAAGTATGAGATTCTCTACATTATTCGCGCCGGCGTCGACGACGACCAGAAAACAAAGGTCGTCGAGAAATTCGAGGCTCTGACGGGCAATCTCGGCGGTACGGTTGACTCGATTGACAAGTGGGGCTTGAAAAAGTTCGCTTACGAAATCGACAAGCAGACCGAGGGCTACTACGTTCTTATGAACGTCACCTGCGAGAACGAAGTTCAGATTGAAATCGGAAGACAAATGCGCAATGATGAAGCGATAATCAGATACATGATTGTCAAGAAGTAAGCGAATAATAAGGAGAAATTTATGAACAAGGTATTTTTGATTGGCAATCTGACCAAGGACCCCGAGCTGTCCTCAACAGCCAGCGGCATAAAGTTTTGCAGATTTACCCTCGCGGTGTCGCGCAGCTATGCGGCAAAAGACGGCAAGAGAGAGACGGACTTCCTTCAAGTTGTAGTTTGGAGGAATCAGGCGGACAACTGTGCGCGCTATCTCAAAAAGGGCAGCCGCGCGGCAATCTGCGGCAGTATACAGACAAGAACCTACGACGCACCCGACGGCTCCCGCCGTTATGTGACGGAAATCGCGGCGGACGAGGTGCAGTTCCTCTCCACCAAGAACGACGATGACAGAGACAGCGCCGATTTCGACGACCTCAAGCCCATCGACGACGACCTTCCATTCTGATTTTAAGGAGTATATGAAAAATGGCTGATGAAGTAAAGACCTCGCGCCCCCCGAAGAGAGCGCCCAAAAAGAAAGTCTGCATGTTCTGCGTAGACCATATCGACGATATCGACTATAAGGACGTTGCAAAGCTCAGAAGATTTATCACGGAAAAAGGCAAAATCCTGCCCCGCCGTATGAGCGGCGTATGCGCAAAGCATCAACGCCCCCTTGCAACCGCAATCAAGAGAGCGAGAGTTATGGCTCTGCTCCCCTACAAAGCGGACTAAGCGAATTTTAACTAAACGGAAAGACCTTGTCGGGACAAGGTCTTTTTCTATATGCTTATCAAACAATCAATATTCCGATTCACCTATAAGATAATCACAGCTAACCGAAAAATATTCGCTTATTCACCAAAGGGTCTTCAAATCGGGTTCTAACTGCCCCGTTCCCAAATATGAAATTTTGCGTTGCGCCATTTGAAGCTCGTTTGCAATCTCCTGTTGACTAAGACCTTTTTCTTTCCGCAAATTTTTAAGCGATTCATTAAATAACATCTTCATATATTATTAAAAATTTATCTAATCTAATTGACTTACGACAATCTACTCTATTCCCAGCATCCTCAATATCATCTGTTTGCCCGACGGCGACAACGCGCGATATGCTTTCACAATTTTACGTTCATCGGGTGTGACCGTACTGTTTGCCGTTTGATAAACTATACGCCCCGCTTCGTCTTCAAGTCCTAAAACGTAGTCTATTGAAATATTGAAAAACTCCGCAATTTTTTTCAGATAGTAAACCGACGGCTCCGTTTCACCGAGCTCCCAACGGCTTATGTTCTTTTGACTCGTGCCAATTGCCTCCGCAAACTGCGTCTGCGTCAATCCGCTTTCATTTCTAAGTTCTTTAAGTACATTCATAATGTAAATATTCTAGACATAAATGTCTTATTTTGCTTGACATACGACAAATATGTCGTTTATAATCATCGGCATTAAGACAATTATATACTAAGGATGATAGTACAAACATGTCGGAAGAGAACAACAAACATTGCTACTGCTGCAAACACTACAAACCGTATTACACAAAAGGATACATTCAATTTGACAAAAGCGATATCGGACTTTGTGCAAAAAATAAAGATACGGTCGAAAAAGAATATTATTGCGATAATTACAGCTTTTTGTATCATGGGCGCATAGTCCGCAGAGAGGCGGCTTTGTCCGCCGTGATTACGCACGTTGACGCATTGTCCCAATTAAAGCAAATACTCGAAGAGGACGACGAGGAAGAAATCAAAGAGCTGTTTTTGAATTTCAGAAAACGCAAAAGATAAATTTGCGCTTGGGTCTGCGCAAAACGGTTTGTTCGCTTGTATTTCAAGTTTTATGTTGCGGTCGTAATATATTTTTTATATAATATAGTTATGACTAGGACAAAAGCGAAAAATATCAAAGCGTTGATAATCGCCGCGGTTGCGATTATCCTTATCGTCGCAATCGCGCTGTGCGTGCTCTATTTCGGCTTCCCGTCCGTCTGGAAGGATCTGACGGGCAGATTTCTTCCGTCCGACAGCGACGGAGACAGCTCGCAAGGCGAAACGCAAAAACCGCCCCTCACGCTCGGCGAAGGCGAGATGAAGGTGCATTTTGCGGACGTGGGGCAGGGAGACTGCATTTATATCCAGTTCCCCGACGGCACGGATATGATTATCGATGCGGGAACGGTCAGCTCGAGCGAGACTTATCCCTACTCCAAGACAAAGGAATATCTGGATACGCTGGATACGGACGGCAAAATCAATCACCTTATGCTTACGCACTGCGATCAGGACCACGTGGAATTTCTCGACGACATCATCTACGATTTCGAGGTCGAAAACATATATATGCCCAACGTGCTTGCTTCTCCCGGCGGCACGAGCAACGCCGCTCTCGCGCTGAAAGCGCAGGTTGAGGCGCTCGACCCTGACAAGCTCGCGCTGTTTACCGACAAAGATAAAATCACGTCTCAGACGTATGCGAAATTTTTTGTAGCCGCACTCACCGAGGAAAACTGCGAAATCCACCTCAACGTGGACGTCGACGAGGACACAAACAGCATAATAATCGAGGAAAGCTCATATAGATTTACCTTTTACTGCCCTACCCAAGAGTATTACGACAGCACGAATCTCGGCACCGCAATGCTTAAAAACGCGATATCGCCGGTCGGCATACTCGAATACAACAACCGCAGGATTGTATTCACGGGGGACAGCAACGAGGGCAACGAGGATATAGTCGCGGAAAGAATAGGCGAAATTGACTGCGACGTGCTCAAAGTCGCGCATCACGGCAGCAGAACGTCGTCCTCGGACGAATTCCTCTCTGCCGTCACCTGCGAATACGCCGTGATAAGCTGCAACAGCAAAGGCAACAGCTACAATCATCCTACGCAAGCCGCGCTCGACAGATTTGCCGCGCGCAATATGACCGTATATCGCACCGATACCAACGGGACAATCGTGCTCACCGTCGACGGGGAAGGAAATATGTCGTTTTCCGTGCAGACGGAGGTCGAGCAGTCGGTCAATTTTGTCGGCGCGGACGCCGAACAGCCCGCGGCGCCCTCTTCTACGCGTGCGATTTTAGCCGCCGTTATCTTCGGATAAGCACAAAAACGGATATCTGACCGCTCCGATTTTCGGGGCGGTTTTTGATTTTGGATAATTCCATTTTACGGAAAATTTGTCATTGGCAAACGCGGCCTATTTATGTTAAAATAAATTTAATAATAAATTTATATGGAGAGATTATGAGAAAATCCAAACCACAATCCGAAGAATTCAGCTTCGAAGTTCCCGACGGCGGACAGATTGTCGTAGCCGAAGGCGCGGAAGCTGATGCTTCTTCGGGAACAGCCGCTTACGCCGTTCGTCCGGAAGACAAGGTGCCTCTCAAAGAGAAGCTCTGCTACGGCGCGGGCGGTCTTATGGACGGCGGCGGCGTCGCGCTTATGTCCTGCGTCATGCTCGGCTTTATGACCAAATACGGCGGCATTATCCCTGCCGTTGCGTCCACTATCATGATGGTCGCAAAGCTGTGGGACGCCGTGTCCGACCCGTTTATGGGATTCATCAGCGACAATACCCGCGGCAAATGGGGAAGACGCAAGCCCTATATGTTCTTCGGCGGAATCGCGCTTATACTCGCGCTGTTCATGCTGTTTATGCCTTTGAGAGACTGGGGCGTGTCCGTTTCCGGTTACACCGCGTACATCATCATTATGTACCTCGTTTGGAACACCTGCTCCACCATCACCCAAGTCCCGTACACGTCTATGGCGAGCGACATCACTCCCTCGTTTAAGGAACGCAACAACACCAACACCGTCAAGCTGGTTTTCACCGCCGCCGCTTCGGGCTTGGCGTACGTAATTCCGCTTGTGCTCCTCGAAGCGCTTATAAGCGAGGACGGCTATCTCTTCTTCCCCAAAATCAGCGGTCCCGTTTTCTGGATTGTGCTGTGCGTCGTCTTCGGTACGCTGTTCGGCGGCGGACTGATTCTTTGCGGTCTCTTTGTCAAAGAACGTATCAAGCCCACCGCACCCAAACAGAAATTCAACCTCAAACGCTTTGTCAAGAACTACATAGAGCCATATAAAAACCGCTCCTATCGCTGGCATATCGTAATGTACGCCACGGCATTTATGTGCATGGATATGATTTCCGCGCTCGCCGTGTATTACGCGACGGACGTTTGGCACGGATATAAGCTCTTCGGCATGGATATGTCGTCTATGTTTATCGTCGCGCCGCTTATGGTCGCCGCGGTCATCGCCTTCCCTCTCGCCCGTATTATGATGGACAAAAAGAGCAAGGCGTTCGCTTTCCGTATGGGTCTTCCCTTCTATATCGCGGGCGGCATTATGCTCGCCGTCATGGACCCGAGCTGGACTCCTCCCGTCCTCGTGCCCATCGTCGCGCTTATTATGGGCTTCGGCTTCGGCGGCGCGCAGATGATGCCATGGATTATCTTCCCCGATACCCTCGACGTTGCGGAAATGGCGACGGGCGCTCGCCCGACCGGTACGTACAGCGGAATGATGACCCTGGCGCGTAAGGTCGCGGGCGCGTTCGGCGTAGGTCTTGTCGGCTGGATTATGTCAGGCGCGGGCTATATCACCGACGACTCCGCTACTACCTATATTAATCAGCCCGATTCCGCGTTGCTTGCAATAAAACTCGTTCTCGGCATTTCTATCGCCGTGTTCATCACTATTGCTATGATTGCTTCCTTCAAATATAAGGTCACGAGCAAGAAGCTGGAACGCATGCGCTATTTCATCGATACCAGAAAGGACGGCGGCGCGCTCACTCCCGAGGAAGAGGAAGAACGCGAGAAGATGGTCGCCGAGCTCTACGGCAAGGTCAACCCAAACGACATTGTCGACCCGTCCAAGTATGATGAAAACGGAAACATTATAGAAAATGACGATATCGCGGAGTTTGAAACTGTCGAATCCGAGGGTATCGACGCTGTCGCGCAGACCCTCGCAGAAGAGGCGTCCGCTCTCAGCGAAGAAGCACGAGAAGATAACGTTTTCTCTCAATCAGACCTTTACGAATCCGTTTCGGAGGAAGCAGGAGACGCCGACGGAACAGTCTCGGACGATGTGCCTTCGGACGAACAGAAAATCGAGGAATAAAACCTTATGAGCGCAACTTTCGAAAGGATAGACGGTCAGACCGTCATCACCAAAGAAGCGAACAAGCCTTTCAGAATATTACAGCTCACGGACATCCATATAGGCGGAGGTTCGTTCAGCCGAAAAAAGGATAAACTGGCTCTCGCCGCCGTAGAAAAAATCGTACGCGCGGCGAACGCCGATTTCGTGGCGGTCACGGGCGACGTTTGTTACCCCCTCTTTCCGTGGAGCGGCACTTTCAACAATATGAAAGGCACACGCAAGTTCGCCGAGCTTATGAAAAAGCTGGATGTCGAATGGACGCTCGTCTTTGGCAATCACGACACGGAAAGTTTTGCGTTTTATGACAAACAGCACCTCGCAAAGTATTATATGTCGCAACCAAAATGCCACTTCCAAAAGGGAGAAGAGGGACTCACGGGGCTTGGTAACTACTGTATAAGGCTCGACAATCCCGACGGCTCGCTCAACACCGCGCTTATGTTCCTCGACAGCAACGCATACCTTACAAAATCCTTTTTCAGCGGCTTCGACGTCATTCACGACGACCAGATAGACTGGTATAAACGCACTATCGCGGAGCTTGGCAAGGACGGCGAAATCCCACGCTCCATCGCATTCTTCCATATTCCGCCCAAAGAATTCAAGGAGGGCTGGGAAAAATGCTACACGGGGAGCGACGAGGCGCAGTATCACCTCGGCTTCGTGCAGGAAAAGGACAACTACTTCGGCTATCCCAAAACCAAGGAAGGCAAATTCTTCGGGGAAATGGTGAAGCTCGGCAGCTGTAAAGGTATGTTTATGGGGCACGACCACCTCAACACGCTGTCCATAACCTATCAGGGCATTCGCCTGACCTACGGAATGTCCATAGACTACCTCGCCTACTCGGGTATCAAAAAGAAGCACACCCAGCGCGGCGGCACGCTCATCGATATAAACGACGACGGCTCCTTTGACGTAAGCCTGCTTCCGCTCGACAGCATAGAGTGAGCGCAACAGGGATTTGTATCCGCCGCTGCGCAGTAAGGAAAATCCCTTACGTATATGGAAAATTCCATAAAAACGTTTGACAAATATCATCGCGAATGCTATTATCTTTAAGCATTCACGTGGGGGTGTAGCTCAGTTGGTAGAGCGCCTGATTTGCATTCAGGAGGTCCTCGGTTCGAATCCGTGCATCTCCACCACAGGTGTAAATGCACAAACTCGACTCGGTCTGCGACCGCACGCGCTACGCGCTTCCGAGGACTGTCCTCGCTGACGCTCCGCTTAGCAAGTAAACTTGCCGCTCGCTATTGAACGAATCCGTGCATCTCCACCACAGGTGTAAATGCACAAACTCGACTCGGTCTGCGACCGCACGCGCTACGCGCTTCCGAGGACTGTCCTCGCTGACGCTCCGCTTAGCAAGTAAACTTGCCGCTCGCTATTGAACGAATCCGTGCTTTCGCCTAAACACAGGTGAATACAACTTCACCGTAATACAGTTGTGTAGCTCAGTCGGTTAGAGCACCACCCTGATAAGGTGGGGGTCGGTGGTTCGAGTCCACTCACAACTACCACGAGAAAATGCGTGTCGTATGGCACGCGTTTTCTTTTGAAAACGCTTTGCCTCTCAACTGCATTTTCTCGTTACTCCGCGCAAAAGATTGCTTGCTATCAATTCATAGTATTGTTGTAAACTCCCATTCTGTTTCGCGCAATCTTTTGCTTGGTTGGGCGCGTTGCGCCTTTTTTGTTAATCTAGCGGACTTTGCGCTTTGCGCACAACGCTCTGCGTTGCGAACCACCTTTCGGTGCTGACGCTCGCTAAACAAACAAGTTTGCCCGCTTCGCTATTAAACGAGTCCACTCACAACTACCACGAGAAAATGCGTGCTGTATGGCACGCGTTTTCTTTGAAAACGCTTTGCCTCTCAACTGCATTTTTTCGTTACTCCACGCAAAAGATTGCTTGCTATCAATTCATAATATTGTTGTAAACTCTCATTCTGTTTCGCGCAATCTTTTGCTTGGTTGGGCGCGTTGCGCCTTTTTTGTTAATCTAGCGGACTTTGCGCTTTGCGCACAACGCTCTGCGTTGCGAACCACCTTTCGGTGCTGACGCTCGCTAAACAAACAAGTTTGCCCGCTTCGCTATTAAACGAGTCCACTCACAACTACCACGAGAAAATGCGTGCTGTATGGCACGCGTTTTCTTTGAAAACGCTTTGCCTCTCAACTGCATTTTTTCGTTACTCCACGCAAAAGATTGCTTGCTATCAATTCATAATATTGTTGTAAACTCTCATTCTGTTTCGCGCAATCTTTTGCTTGGTTGGGCGCGTTGCGCCTTTTTTGTTATTCTAGTGAACTTTGCGATATTTTACATTAAAAAAATATGTCAACCGGTAACGGTGTATTTCTTCCTGATATATCCCTCCGCGCCCGTTTCGTAATCGCGGACCTTCAAGACGGTTTTATGCTTTTCGAGTACGATTAGGATATCACCCACAGAAACGCGATAGGCGATGCCGCCCAACCGATCGGATTGATACAGAAACGTGTCGTGGCATACTATGCGGATTTCTTCCTCCACCCCCTCGCACGCTTTTATTTGCTCCGCTTCGAGCACGCTTTCGTATATCAGATTGTTTTTAGGAGCTGTGAGCCCTAGCGGCTGATAGTAAGGCTGACACAAAAACAGCAGAATGGCAACCACGTTGCTTGCGCCGAATTTTATAAGCATGGATATGAATTTCAAAAACACGGATTTTCTTTTGCGGATAGACATATCCTTGCTCGCAAGCTGTTTCGGGATCTCCGCTATATCCTCGGTCAGACACTGTGCGGAATCCTCGTGCTCGGAAAGCTCCACGTCGTTTTCCTCCGCAAATTCCCTGATGCCGCCGCGAACCTTTTCTATTTCATTCAAATCCAACCGACTTACATACTTGGCAGCATCGTCGAAAACTGCGGAATAGTTGTGTTGCAACGCCGCAATCTGCCTCACTATGTCGCGCATAGGATACATACATTTTTCATAGTTTTCAGCAAGTTTTGCAAACGGCAAATCGACGAATATTCCGTTCACCGTTTCAACGACTTGATTGTACGGCTTCGCAAGTTGAGAGAGACTGTCGAAAATAGATTTCATAGAATCCTGTAAATACTTATAATCAATAGCCATTATCTCTCCTTTGTGATTACAGCGCATACGGCGCGGACAAATTTTATAATCCTATTTTATAAAAAATCACGTACGTTGTAAAGCCCTGTTTCCTTTGTTACGATAAACCGCATAGCGTGCAATGCACCTATTGTAAAGAGCCTGCGGCTGTGCGCCTCGTGTTTGAGCGTAAACGTCTGAAAGCCCGTGTTTATGCGCACCTCGTGCTCTCCGACGACGCTTCCGAGCCTTACGGAGCTTATGCCGATATCTCCGCTTTGCCTGACTCCGTCGCGGTTACCCACGACAATCCTTCCCTCTCCCCCTCTCGCTTCCCTGACCGCGTTGGCAATCATAAGCGCAGTGCCGCTCGGCGAGTCCGCCTTGCCCTTGTGATGCGTCTCTATAATTTCCACGTCCGCATACGGAAAGGTCTTTGCAAAGCGCGCGCACATCTCAACTAACAACGTCACGCCCAGCGACATATTTCCACAAAAGAATATCGGGATACTTTGCGCCGCCTCTGCGATATACCGTCTTTCCTCCTCCGTCTGTCCCGTCGTTGCTATGACAAGCGGCAAACCTCTGCTTACGGCAAAATCGGCAAGCTCCCGCGTTGCGGTATGATGTGAAAAATCCACGATTACGTCCGCCTGCTCGCGCACGTCGGATATCGAGGAATAAAATTCGCACCTCTCCTTACACGCACAGTTTGACTCATTCGGATTCTTATCGACCGCCGCTACGATTTGCATATCCTTGCATCTCGAAGCCTCGTTTGCCAGTTCTCTTCCCATTCTGCCGCACGCGCCGCAAAGTATAACGTCCATAACCCCTCGCTTAAATTTAGTACGGTAAATCTTATTGCTTAAACCGCATACAAAATGAGGATTGCGCAAAAAATTATCTTTTCTTTGTAAAATTATCAATATTGGAAATAAGATAAATATATGGCAAACCGCGCACCGCTTCAAAAAAAGTTCGCATATTTCAACGCATTTAAAGCAATCGCCGTGATTTGCCTGATTGTTTTTATCGCCCTTGCTTTGCTGATTATCATAGAAGCGGCAATGCCGGGCGAGCTCAGCGCCAGACAGTCCGATTTCGTGAGCAAGGTTTTGCTTTCCTTAAAAGGCAACGGCAACGCGGACGAAAATCCGCCCGCTCCGTCGCGAATAGACATAGAGTGCGACGCACATTTTGCAGGAGAAAAAGCTCCTATTTCTGTATCCTTCTATCCGTCCTCTTCGGGCGCTTATCCTCTCTCTTATTCGAGCGGCGACGAATCCGTCGCCAAGATAGACGGTGACGGATTGATAAGTTTTATGTCGTTCGGTCAAACGGAAATAACCGCGACCCTGAATAGCGACCGCACTGTATACGACAAAGTTAGAATAACGTGTTTGGGCACAAACCCTATGTTTATCTCTCAAATCAGCATGCAGAAGTACGTTTTGTGCGAGGGAGAGCGTCTGCCGCTGCATATTTATGACGAAAAGGGAACACGCATTTCCTCGGATATTTTTGACATAATTTCCGACGACGAGAACGTTGTAAGAATAGATAAATATCATATAACCGCAATGAAACGCGGAGCAGCAAATATAACATTTTCACACGCGCAAAGCGGATTTTCGCAGACGATAGCATATAAGGTTACGGCAAACGAGGATTTTATAATCCCGAGCGGTTTCGGATTTTCAACCGCCGAGCTCTCATTAAACAAAGGCGACGGCTTCGACCTCGATGAGCTGCTGACGAATATTTCTCCCACGGGAGCGAACGCCTGCTACGACGTCGATTATCTGAAAAGCTCAAACCTTTTCAACCTCGAATGGCGAGGCTCCAACCGCTATGAAGCCGTGCACGCGGGAGAAACCGTTATAGCCGTAAAGTCCTGCTTCAATCCCGAATGCACTGCCTCGTTGAAACTGAGTATCGCCGAAAGCGCTCCTACCGAGCTGCGCGTTATAGGGGGAGAGTCGCGCCTCGTCATAGGCAATTCCTACAACCTGCGCGCGTTCGGAGACGGGGACTTTGTAAATCAGGTATTATGGAGCACGTTAAGCGGGGACGCGAAAATAGACTCCGACGGTAAAATTACGTCTATTCGGACAGGCAAATCCACTGTTCGCGCGACCTCGATCCTCAATCCCGCAGTCTATGCCGACGTGGAAATCGAATTCGCGCTGTTCAAAAATTTCAAAACGTTTGTCAGAGCGTTTTTCGGACATTTTCTTACGTTTGCGCTGTTCGGATTTTTCTTAGCCGCATTTATATTCCTAATATCCAAGCCGCGCGGACTGTATCCTGTCGTCACTCTGATATGCGGAACTGCGCTTGCGGTGGTATCCGAGCTTTTGCAGCTTCCGACTATAAACACGGGTAGAGGCGCGAGCATAAGAGACGTTATGACGGACGTCTTAGGCGTTATATGCGGCGTCGCGGTTTTTTCCGCCGTTTTAGGATTATATATTTTGATAAAAAGAAAAACCGCCCCCGACAATTTCCGAATTATGCAATACACATTTTCTGAGGTATACGGTAAAACGGTTTTCTTACGATGCGGAAAATATCTTTCCGCCTACGACGACGTCTATCGTAGATTATAGCGTCGCTTTGTTTATCATCGGTTTTTAGAGCATATTATTTGGGTATTCAGCCCCGCCTTAGTCAAAGCGGGAGCAAAGAGAGGGATATCCGTCTCGCAGCTCACTCGGATTTCCGTAAGCGACACACAGCCCATAAGAGACGTCCCGTTCACCTCTGCTATACGTCCCCGCACGCGTATCTCTTCAAGTCCCGCGCAGTTCCTCAGCGCCAGCTTCCCTATCCTCACTTCCTCCCCCGTCAAAGTCAGGGTCCTCACGCTCTTCATCCCTTCCAACGCGTATCCGCCTACCTTTCCTCCCGTCTTTATCTCTTCAAGACTGTTGGGTATATACCTTTTCTCTCCGCTTCCGTAGTCGTAATCCTCCCGTCCGCCCGTAAGCACAGTCGCGGTTGTCGTAACTCCGTACGTTTCGCTCCTCTCCTCATCCCCGAACAGCTTCCCTATCGGCTCGTATCTCCCGTCCTCTTCGCCTATCGCTCGCGTCCCAAGATAGGGCAGCTCCAACCTTATCAGTCCCGTACAGTCCTTCAATATCCCTTCGCTAAGCTCCCTTATTCCCTCGCCTATTCTTATCTCCTCTGCCTTATCGCATCCCTCGAAGATTTCACCCGTCTCCTCCAGCTCCGCTTTTATCTCTATCTTCCTTGCTCCGCTCAGCACTCCTCTCGCTATCCCAACTACCCTCTTTCCGTCTATCCCGCTCGGAATCTCCACCTCGTCTCCGTACTTATATCTGTATCCCGTTATCCTTATTCCGCTCCCGCTTTCCTCATATTCGTACTTGCTTTCCCACTTTGCGTACAGCCTTATATCCTCGCACCTTCCGCTCTCTATCTCGCTTATCCTTTCCCCGCTGCACTCCGCGTCTTCATACCAACCTAGAAATACATACCCCTCTCTTCTTCCGTCCTCCAACTCTATAACTCCGTCCTCTATCGTATACTCCGCCGCGTTGCTCTCGGCGTTCTCTCCCCCTAAAAGCTCGTACTCTATCCTGTACACCTCCGCTCTCCACTCTGCGTATATCGTTATATCCCTCGGATTCTCTTTTCCGTCTATACTGCTTACCTCTCTTCCCTCTTCGTCCGTCCATCTCACAAATTCGTATCCGTATCTGTACGCCCCTTTGAGCTCCGTCTCCCCGCTCTCAACCGTGTATGTTTCTACACTGTCTCCGCTCACGATGCCTCCCGCCGCGTCATAGACTATCCTGTATTCCTTTGCTCTCCATTCCGCCTTGTATACCCTGTCTCCTATCTCGCCCTCTTCTAGCTCCGTCTTTAACTCCTCTCCCTCCTTCCAGCATACAAACTCGTAATACTCTCTCTTTACCTCGGGCAGCTTAAATGAGTCTCCCAGCTCGTATTCGTATATCGCTTCTCCCTCTATCTCTCCGCCGTTTAGCTCGTACTCTATTGCGTATCTCTCCTTTTCGTACCTAGCGTATACCGTCTTATCCTCCGTTACCTTCCCTATCTCCTCGCTCCAATATCCCCTGTATCCTCTCTTTGCCTTGGGTGCGGGCATTTCTTCTATCTCTCTCCCGTGCGCAACCTCTATCTCTTGCTCGCTTCCGTCTTCCTCTATAAACCTCACTTTGTATTTCCTCTCCCTTATACTCAGCGTTGCCCTAAGCGAGGGTATCTCCTCGTAATTGCCGTGTGTGTCAAAATAAGCCCGCACATCGTACTCCCCTACCTCGCTCTTCCCGTTGTTTTCATATACTATCTCTATATCCTCCGGCAGCTCTCCCGTTACCTCTATATACTTCTTCTCCCCGTCCCATACGTAGCTCGCGTCCTCTAAACGTACCCCGTTTGTATCTATTTTCCTCCTGCCTATTTCCAGCCTCCCGTAAAATTCCTTTTCCCTGTATCCGTAGCATTTTACGGTTCCTCTTATCTCATACTCGCCCGCGTTCCTGTATTCCCCCTCTCCTTCGTACTCTATCTGTGCGTCCTCCGGCACGCCGTATATCCCTATACCGTGATAATTTCCGTCATATATGAAAAAAGAGTCCTCTATACGCACTCCTTCAAGCTCCCGTTTCTCTTCCCACTTCGCGTACAGACGGCTCCCGCTTATTATTCCGTTTCCTTCCACCTTCCTCTTGTACTCGGCGTCCAGATACCATCCGCTTATATATCTGTTTCCTCTTTCCAGATACGGCAGTCCCTCGCTCTCTGCGTATACTCTCTCCTCCCCTTCGCTTATCCTCAATATTATCCCTTCTGCGCTCGCTTCTCCCGCTTTTTCTCCGCAACCGCTCATTATTACTATTATTCCTATTATTAGCCCTATTACCGCTATTATCTCTAAATATAAAAATAGGCGTCCTTTCACGCCATTACACAAATAACTATAGCTCTTCATCCGCTCTAGTTCTCCTCTTTCTTTTTCTTCTTCTGTGTTTTGCGTCCTAACTCCGCTGTTATTCCGCTACTCCTCTTATACTACATTTT